>DASYBP010000030.1:0-6509 GCA_036500715.1 Rhodopila sp. | reverse complement strand
CATTGCGCCCACCACCTGCGGGCTACTTCGACCGAGCGGCTTGACTGGACGTTTGACGTCAACGCTTACACCCGGATCGAGCTGCCGAAACCTGTCGCCGACCCGTTGCGGTTCCGCGACACCAAGCGCTATGCCGACCGGTTGAAGGAAGCCCGCGAGAAAACCCACACCGAAGACGCCATAACCGTCGCACACGGCACCATCGGCGGCCAGAAGGCGGTGGTCGCGGTGATGGAGTTCGATTTCATCGGTGGCTCCATGGGCGCTGCGGTAGGCGATGCCATCCTCGCCGCCGCGCGTCTGGCCGCGCTGCAACAGGTCCCGCTGATTGTGTTCACCGCCTCCGGCGGGGCGCGCATGCAGGAGGGCGCGATCAGCCTGATGCAGATGCCGCGGACGGTTATCGCGACCCGATTGGTGAAGGACGCCGGCCTGCCGTTCATCGTCGTCCTGACCGATCCGACCACTGGCGGCGTCACCGCGTCCTTCGCCATGCTCGGCGATATCCAAATCGCCGAACCCGGTGCGATGATCGGCTTTGCCGGCGCCCGCGTCATCGAGCAGACCGTGCGCGAAGTACTCCCCGAAGGCTTTCAGCGCGCGGAATATCTGTTGGAGCACGGCATCATCGACATGGTTGTGAAGCGCACCGAGATGAAAGCGACGCTTGCCCGTGTCATCGGCCTGCTGACGCCAAAGGAGCATCAGGCCGCCGCGTGAACGACGCTATCGAGCAGATCGCCGCCCGCCTCGAGCGCCTGCATCCCAGGCTGATCGATCTCAGCCTCGACCGCCTTCACACCCTGCTTGCCCGCCTGGACCATCCGGAGCGCCGCCTGCCGCCGATCATCCATGTGGCTGGCACCAACGGCAAAGGCAGCACCTGCGCCTTCATCCGCGCCATGGCCGAGGCCGCGGGCCAGCGGGTGCATGTCTACACCTCGCCGCATCTCGTCAATTTCAACGAGCGGATTCGCCTCGCCGGCACGCTGGTCCCGGAGGACCGGTTGATCGCGACGATGGAGCGGATCGAGCGGATCAACGACAACGCCGCGATCACCGTGTTCGAGGTGATCACCGCCACCGCCTTCGACCTGTTCGCCGAAACCCCCGCCGACCTGTGCGTGCTGGAAGTTGGCCTTGGTGGCCGTGGCGATGCCACGAACGTCATCGATCCACCCGCTACGTGCGCGATCACATCGATTTCGTTGGATCACCGCGAATTGCTTGGCCCTTCGGTCGATATCATCACCGGCGAAAAGGCCGGAATCATGAAACCAAACGTTCCGGTCGCCATCGGGGCGCAGCCATCCGACGTCCGTCGAATTTTGCTTGACCGTGCCGGCGCGCTGGGGGCGCCGGTCAGACTGCGCGGCCGGGACTGGGACGTGGGCGGCAGCCAGGCCGGTCTACGGTATACCGACGGCAGCGGCGTGCTCGAGGCGCCGATGCCATCGCTCCCTGGGCTGTTCCAGCAGGACAACGCCGGCATCGCTATCACCGCCCTGCGCGCGGCAGCCTTCCCGCATGATGCCGCCGGCCTCTCCCGCGCCGATTGGCCCGCCCGTTTGCAGCGCCTGCGCGGCCGTCTCGCCGCGCTTCTCCCGCCGGACTGGGAGCTGTGGTTGGACGGCGGTCACAACCCCGGCGCAGGCATCGCATTGGCGGAACACCTGAAAGGATGGTCGGATCGCTCGGTTCATCTCATCGTCGGCATGAAACAGGCAAAGGATTCGGCGGAGTTTCTCCGCCCGCTGCTGCCGCTGGCCGCGACCGTTTGGGCCGTCCGCGAACCCGGCCAGCACGCGGCCCTGCCGGTGGAGGCGATCGTCGCGGCGTCCGGTGGCGTTGCTCGACCCGGCCCGCGGGTCACCGATGCGCTCTGCAATCTACCCCGCGGCCGCGGCCACGAGGCCGCCCGGGTTCTGATCTGCGGCAGCCTCTATCTGGCCGGTGAGATTCTGAAGCTGGATCTGTAGAGACACCTGGCGCACGTTGTCCAATCGGCTTTTTGATGTCTTGCGTGTCAGCCGGTTCGCATCCGCATCCGCTCCGCCGCGTTACCGAAGCGATACCGCTGCGCCGTCGCAGCCGATGGGGATGCCAGCCCGTCGGCGCGCAGCCAAACGGGGAGCTTCCAATGAAACCACTCCTGGCCCTGGTTACCCTCGCCGTGACCACGCTCATTTTCGAGGAGAAGGCGCGTCAGATCGCCGATGACGCCCATGAGGCCTATAACGAACTGATCGCGCAGGCTTCGGAAACCAAGCGGAGTCTCGTCACACAGGTCGAGCGCCAGCCGCTGCTCTCGCTCCTCGTCGCCGGCGGCGTCGCTTACGCCCTGGCGTCAATCATTCCAACCCGCGGCTGAACGCCGCTTTCACCAACAAGGAACACTGCAATGTCTATTATCGCCTGGCTCATTCTAGGCCTGATCGCAGGCTTCATCGCCAGCAAGATCGTCAACAAAACCGGCGAGGGTGTCATTCTCGACATCGTACTCGGCATCGTAGGGGCAATCGTGGGCGGGTTCCTCTTCACGTTCTTCGGTGCAGCGCCGGTGACCGGCTTGAATATCTACAGCATCATTGTTGCTGTGATCGGGGCAATCGTGGTGCTCGCGATTTACCATGCCATTGCCGGTCGTCGAACGGTTTAGCCCACGGATTAGCCGGCTGGATCTTCATCCCAGCCGGCCGATCCGTCTGGTTTCGCATGTCAGGACGAAGGACGTTCGTCAGATATTACCGGCGATCCAGTCCTTCAGCTTGCTTTTCGGCAGCGCGCCGACCTGCGTCGCCGCCGGCTTGCCGTCTTTGAACAGAATCAGCGTCGGAATTCCCCGGACCGAGAACTGGTTCGGCGACATCGGGTTGTTGTCAATATCGACCTTCGCTACAGTCAGTTTTCCGGCGAACTCACCGGCCAGTTCCTCCAGCGCCGGGCCGATCATCTTGCATGGGCCACACCACTCCGCCCAGAAATCCACCAGCACCGGGCCGGCTTTGCTTGCTTCCACCACATCGCTGGCGAAGCTCTTGTCCGTCACGGGGACCGTGTTTGCGCTCATGATGTTCACATCCTCAAGTAAAGTTGCGCAGAACGTGGGGCGCCTAAACAATCTGGTCAAGCGGCGTCCTTCGCATGCCGGGGATCGTGGGAATCGAGGCTATCGTCCGGCAGGATCGTCACCTGGGCCTCGCGCGTCCAGATCAAGGCGCACAAAACCGCGCGCCTGGGGAAAATCGCCCGCAGCACAGCTCGATAGGACGCCATCTGCCGCAGATACATGACGGGCGTGTCCTCCATGCGGGCGGGCGGACGCCGGTTGGTCTTGAAATCCGCGACCAGCACACGATCCGGCAGTACCACCAGCCGATCGACCAGGCCGCCGACCACGGTATCCCCCACCACGCCGGTCAGCGGCACCTCGGCGCGGCTGTGCGGCCCGAACAGGGCCTCCAGGTCGGGATGCGCCAGCACCGCCAATACTTCATCCGCGATGCGTTCGGCTTCGCGCGCCGGCAGCCCGTGCCCCGGTTTGTCGAGAAATCCTATGGCGGCGATTCGCCGCACCGCACCGGGCAGCGACGGTAGATGCTGCAGCAATGCGTGAATCAATTGGCCGCGGCGGAACCGGCTGTTGCCGAGACCCCGCTCCGCCAGCGGTGACTCGGCCGCTGGCACGGTCCCAAGTTCGACGCCCTCCGGCCGGCTCGGTGCCAGCGGCATCGGACGCGGCGGCTCCGCCGGCAGCGGGGTAGGCGTCCAGTCGGGTGGCGAACCGATCCAAGGTGGCAGGCGTGCCACGCCCTCCGCCCGGGCTGCAGCAGGCGGGATCTCGGCGGGCAGAGTTTGCGGCGCGCTCAGTCGCAGCATCTCACCCTCCCACGGTCCGAACGGTTCGGCCTCGGCACCCGCAGCCACAAACCCGCGCCACACGACGCTGTGCCAGCACTCGTCCCTTGGGGCATTGGCGCCGCGCCAACCACACACCAGCAGCCGATCCTCGGCGCGGGTCAGGGCTACATACAGCAGGCGGTTGTGCTCTTCCATCTGGCGCTGCCGGCCAGCCGCGCGCAGACGGTCCAACACGTTGCAGCGGAACTCCTTGCGTGGCGCCCACAGCGGGATCGCGCGGCCGGTTCGCGCATCGTCTGCCCAGACGATCGAGCCTTCGTCCTTGGGCAGCCCCGTGGTGTCCGGGACGATCACCAGCGGCGCCTGCAACCCTTTCGCACCGTGCACTGTCATGATGCGGACCATATTTCCGGCCGCCTCTGCTTCGCGCTTCACTTCCGCCCCGGAACGGCGAAGCCAGTGGAGAAATCCCTGCAGGGATGGCGGGTGTCGGCTTGTGTAGGTCATCGCCGCGTTCAGCAATTCGTCGACAGGCTCCGCGGCCTCCGGCCCCAGCCGCGCGAACAACCGGGCGCGTCCGCCCAATGGACCCAGTGCCTCGGCGAACAGCGCGTAGGGCGGAACGTAGTCGACCCGGGCCAGCAACTGGCTGAAGAAGTCCACGGCGCGTCGCCAAGCGGGGCGTTCCTCGGCGCGATCGCGCAGCGCGTCCCACAGCGAGCCCGACCGATCCATCGCAATGGCGGACAACTCGTCATCGGTCAGCCCCCCGAGCGGACTGGTCAGCAGGCAGGCGAATGTCAGATCGTCGGAGGGCAGCAACAGCGCATCCGCCAGCGCCATCAGGTCTTGCACCGCCGGCTGGTCGGTCAGCACCAGACGGTCAAGCCCGGCCACTGGCACGCCCTGGGTTTTCAGCGCCCGCACCAGCGCGCGGGCAAACTCGTCGCGCCGCCGAACCAGGATCAGCACGTCGCCGGCCGCCAGCGGACGCGCTTTGCTCTCCAGCAGCACCGACCCGCTGGTCTGGTCGCGAATCCACCGCGCCAGCGTGTCGGCCAGCAATTGGCGGCCAGAGGTCTGCGACTGGTTCTGTTCCGGCACCGTCCACGGCCGGTGCGGCGCCGGGTCGGGATGCGGCGCCAGCGGCCAGATTTCGACCAAACCAGCGTGGCCGGCGCGATCGGCATGGTGCGTCAGCGTCTCATCGGGTCCAACCACGCCGGGGCACGCCAGCGGGTTGGCAAACACCGCATCCACCAGCGCCAGCACCGGAGCGGTCGAACGGAACGATACGTCCAGCCCGACATCCTTGAACACCTGGCCGGATCTGCGCACCCGACGAGCGAGCTCGTCGTGCGACCGGTCGAACTCGGCCGTGTCGGCGCCCTGGAAGGAGTAGATCGACTGCTTGCGGTCGCCCACGGCGAACACCGTTCGGCTCCGTTCGCGCGCCCCCGCGCCGGCGAAGAACTCCTCGGTGAGTGCATGCGCGATACGCCACTGCTGCGGTGCGGTGTCCTGCACCTCATCCAGCAACAGGTGGTCGAGGCCGCCATCCAGCTTGTAGAGCACCCAGGCGGCGCCGGGGTCGAACAGCAGCGTCCGCGTGCGGTCGATCAGGTCGTCGTAATCGAGCAAACCCGCATCGTACTTGCGTCGCGCATAGCCCCCGGCCACCGGCCCCGCCAACGTCACGAGGGCCCCGGAAACCGCGGCTAGCCGGATAGCCCGGCGGCTGTCTTCGATGCGCAGGATGCGGTTGGCCTCCTCCAGGTAGCGGTCAACGACGCGTGGCGTCGTCGCGAATTTTTTGCCGACTAATGAGGACGTGGCACATGGCTCGCCGTCCTGCTTCAGAAACTGGTCGCACCATTCCGCCCAGCTCGCCCGACGGTGATCCGCGTCCTGGCTCAACCAGTCCAGGATCGCCGCTGCCCGTCCGCCGACTTTTGGCGGGCTGTTCGCGAACACTTCCCGGGCCGCGTCGCGCAGCGCGGCCTCGCCCATCCATTCGACCGCGTCGGCGATCAGCGCGTCCTCGTCGCTCGCGGCTACCCCCAGCACCCGCCGCCGCGCTTGTGCCAGATCATCACCGAGGTCCAGTGCCGCCTGAAGCCGCAACCGGTCGGACTGCAGCGTCTTGACGTGTCCGCCAAAGGCTTCGGCCGAGGCCAGGCCAGCCAACATGTGTAGGGCGGCCAACATGGTGGGCGTTCCGGCGGCGGTCAGCATGTCCTCTCGCGCCTCGGTCAGCGCGTCGTCGGCATCTCGGTCATCGACCAGCTCGAAATGCGGAGAAATCGCGGCCTCCAGCGGGAACCGCCGCAGCAGCGACTGGCTGAAGGCGTGGATCGTGCCGATTCGCATGCCGCCAGGCAGGTCAAGAACCCTGGCGAACAAAGCCCTGGCCATCCGACAGGCCGTCTCAGTCGGGTCCACCCGCAATTGGAGCAGATCCTCCGCCAGTTTCTCTTGGGGCAAGGTGACCCACCGGCCGAGCGTGCGCTGCAGGCGCAAAGCCATTTCGGCGGCGGCGGCCTTGGTGAAGGTCAGGCATTGGATCCGTTCGGGTGCCGCCCCGGTCAGCATCAGCCGTAACAGCCGGTCGGTCAGCAGCTTGGTCTTGCCCGACCCGGCCGAGGCCG
>DASYBP010000029.1:0-3787 GCA_036500715.1 Rhodopila sp. | reverse complement strand
CTCGCAGATCGCGTCGATCTTCGCCTGCGTAGACCAGCCCATCCTGATCAGGTCTGGCACCGGGATTCCCGCGACGGTGGAGTAACGCGTCAGCGGCACCATCGTATCGCCATGCCCGCCCAGCACGAACGCGGTCACGTCCTCCACCGACACGCCGAATTCGTGCGCCAGGAAAAGGCGGAAACGCGAACTGTCGAGTACGCCCGCCATGCCAGCGACCTTGTTGGCCGGCAATCCCGACTTTTCCTTCATGACCCAAACCATCGCGTCGAGCGGGTTGGTGATGCAGATGACGAAGGCGTCCGGACAGTTGCTTTTGATACCTTCGGCGACCTGCGCAATAACCCCGGCATTCTTGCCGATCAGGTCGTCGCGCGACATGCCAGGCGTGCGCGGGAAGCCGGCGGTGACGATCACGACGTCCGCATCCTTGATGGCGGCGTAGTCGGACCCGCCCGTCATTACGGTGTCGAAGCCGTCGACGGGGCCAGACTGCATGATGTCCAGCGCCTTGCCGGCCGCAACGCCGCCGAACACGTCGAACAGCACGACGTCGCCGAGTTCCTTCAGTCCGATCAGATGGGCGAGCGTGCCGCCGATGTTACCGGCACCGATCAGGGCGATCTTGTTGCGGGCCATGGTAAATCCTTCCGAGGGCGCAATCTCGGCGCCACATGATACGACGGGCCTGCCGGGCGCCGGACCAGGCTGCCCGGAAGGTGCGCGCGTCCTAGCCTATCAAGCGGGACGCGGCAAGAAGGTGCGGTGCAGCAAGAACGGGGCGCTGCCCCACACCCCGCCAAGGGCCGACGGCCCTTGGAACCGGGATCAAAGGATGCGCCGCACCCGTCTTGCGCATTCACGCATCCGCATGACGCGGGTTCGGACAGCGCCCGGTTGCTGCATTCATTGCCTCCCACACCCGTCTTGGCGTCGCGGGCATGTCGAAATGCCGGATACCCAGCGGGGCGAGTGCATCGTTGATAGCGTTCATCGCGCCCCGAGCGCGCCCACGGTCCCGGCCTCGCCGACACCTTTGGCACCCAGGGGGTTGACCGCTGTCGGCACCTCCCGCGTCGCCAGCCGGAAATCAGGATACTCGTCGGCCCGCGGCATCTGATAATCCATGAACGACGCTGTCAGCATCTGCCCCGATTGCGGATCATGCGAGATGACCTCACCAAGGGCCTGGCCGACGCCCTGCACCACGCCGCCGTGGATCTGGCCGGCAACGATCATGGGATTCAGCACGCGGCCGAGTTCCTCCATGGCGCTGTAGCGGACGATGGCCGTCACGCCGGTGTCAGCGTCGATCTCGACCTCGCAAATATGCGTGCCGTTTGGGAAGGTGACGGCCGTCGGCGTGAACTCGCCGGTTTCCACCAGGCCGGCTTCGTCGCCGGGCGGTATGTGGGCTGGGTCGTATGCGGCGCGCGCGACGTCGGCCAGCGTCACAGACCGGTCGGTGCCGGCAATGGTGAAGCGGCCTTCGGACAGCTCGATATCGACCACGTCGGCCTCCAGCAACTCGCCGGCAATCCGGCGGGCTTTTTCGATGACCTTGTCAACGGCCAGGCTGACTGCTGAACCGCCGACGCACAGCGCCCCCGATCCTCCGTTGCCCTTGCCGCCGGGAAGCAGGTCGGTGTCACCGCCCTCCCAGAGCACCTGGTCGATGGGAACGCCGAATCGTTCGGCAACCAGTTGTGAAAAGGTCGTCTCCAAACCCTGTCCCACTGACATCGAGCCGGATCGCAAGATCAACCTGCCGTCCTCGGCGAGCCGCAAAGTGGAGGTATCCTTGGTCGGGCGCAGGAACGGGCCGCCGGCGACCTCGATGCAGTTGCAGATACCGATGCCGCGCAGCTTGCCGTGTCGCGCAGCGTCCGTTCGGCGTTCCTCGAACGTGTCCAAATCCGCCAGGGCGGCGGCCTCCTGCATGTTGCCCTCGAACTCGCCGCAGTCGTAGGTAAAGGTCAGTGCCGTCTTGTACGGCATCGCCTCTGGGGGGATCAGGTTGCGGCGGCGCAGCTCGTATGGGCTGAGGCCAACCTCACGCGCGGCGACGTCGATCAGGCGCTCGATGGCGTAGGTCGCTTCCGGCCGACCTGCCCCACGATAGGCCGCGGTCGGAACTGTGTGGGTCAGAACGCCGCAGACCTGCGCGGCGATGAACGGGATGTGGTAAACCCCGGCAATGCCGCCGACGTTGCCAACGCTCCAGCCGGAACGGCCCGAAACATAGGCGCCAAGGTTCACATTCCACCGAACCTTCAGCGCGGTGAACCGTTTGTCCGCATCCAGCCCGAGGGAGGCAGTGATGCGCATCTCCCGAGCCTGTTCGTCGGTGAGGAAGCCCTCGGTCCGGTCGGCGATCCATTGCACGGGGCGGTTCAGCCGGCGGGCGGCCCAGGCGACAAGGACGGTTTCCAGGTGGACCCCGGATTTCATTCCGAAGGAGCCGCCGACGTCGCCAGGGACGACTCGGATGTCGGTGGGTTCAAGTTGCAAATTCGCGCCAGCCATCGCGTTGCGCAGCGCGAAGGGCGACTGGTGCGAGGCGTGCAGTTCGATTCTCCCGTCCTCGGCGATGCGTGCCCAGGCTCCGCGGGGTTCCATCGAGTTGGCGGTGACCCGCGACACCGCGAAATCAAGCGTCGTTACATGGGCCGACCCGGCCAGTGCCGCATCCGTGCCCCCCGAGTCGCCACGCTGCCAGAGAAATCCGATATTATCCGGGACATCGTCCCAGACGGCGGCTGCACCTCGCGCCATTGCCGCTACCGGTTCGGTAACAACCGGGAGCGCGGTGTAGTCGACCGCGATCGCCTCGGTCGCCTCGAGTCCAGCGGCTCTGGACTCGGCAACGATCATCGCCACGGGCTCGCCGACGAAGCGAACGCGCTCGCCCGCGAGCAGGGGCCGGTCGGTCTTCGGAGCCGGACCACCATCTGGACAAGGGAAGCCGATGCCGCCAGGGATCGGCGCGACGTCCGTCAGGTCGGCCGCGGTATAGACGGCGATGGTGCCGGGAATGTCGCGGGCCGGCGCGGTATCGATCGTCTCGATCCGGGCGTGGGCGTAGGGCGCCCGAAGGAAAACCGCAACCGCCGTGTTCGGCGGGGCGGCATCGGCGGTGTAGTCGCCCTGGCCGGTGAGAAGCCGAAAGTCCTCGCGCCGCCGAACGGATTTTGCCTGAATAGTGGCCATCGTGAATGTCCCCTGCTCGAATTCCCAGGGAGCATAACCCATTCGGCCAAGGCGCGTTTCCGAGCCGCACGCGGCGAGGTGCTGGCGGAGGACGGCTGGCCGCCCCGGTGCGACTATGGTCCGGCCAGGGCTGCGTCGCCGGCTGAGCTAATCCGCGGCATTGGGATCGAATTCGACCACCGTATCGCTCGGATGAACGGAGAAATCGCCTTTGAAGATATCGCGATCCTTGGTCTCGGGCACAAACAGCAGGCCAATGAGCGCCGTCGCGCCGGCAATCACGATCGGGTACCACAACCCGAAGTAGATACTGCCGTTCTGGGCATTCATCGCGAACATCGAGGCCGGCAGCAGGCCGCCGAACCATCCATTGCCGATATGATACGGCAAGGACATGGAGGTATAACGAATCCGGGTCGGGAACAGTTCCACCAGTGCCGCCGCCATCGGGCCGTAGACCATGGTGACCAGCGCCATGAGGAAACACAGCGTCACCACCAGCATGAACGGCTGGGCGCGGAAGATATCGAATGGGTTCGCAATCTTGACCACCGACGGATTCGACGCCGCCGGGTAG
>DASYBP010000028.1:0-2004 GCA_036500715.1 Rhodopila sp. | reverse complement strand
TCGCGGGGCTCGGCCTCTACCTGTTCAGCGTGCACACGGTAACGACCGACGGACCGTCGTTCCTCAACCGCGACCTGTTGAAGAGCACCAATTTCACCGCCGGTACCGTGCTGATGTTTGCCGGCGGGCTGATCATGACCGGGACGCTCGCACTGTTGTCGACGATGCTGCAAAACCTGATGGCCTATCCGGCGATGACGACCGGCTTTGTGACGATGCCGCGCGGCCTCGGCGCGATGGCGGCGATGTTCGTTGTGGCGCCGCTGATCATCCGGGTCGACAACCGGCTGATCATCGGCTTCGGCTTTCTGTTGACCGCGCTGTCGATGTGGCAGATGAGCCAGTTCTCGCTGCAGATGGGGATGGCGCCGGTCATCATTTCCGGGCTGCTGCAAGGGTTCGGCCTCGGCTGCACCCAGGTGCCGCTCAACATCCTGGCGCTGTCGACGCTGCCGCGCCACATCCTGACCCAGGGTACCGCGATCCGCAGCCTGATGCGCAACCTCGGCGGTAGCATCGGCATCAGCGTCCTCGTCGCCAACCTCGCGGAGAAAACCCAGATCGTGCATTCCCACCTTGTTGAGGGGCTACGGCCGGACAACCCGTTGGCGCGGGCTCCATACCTCGCGGTGCCGTACAGCCTGTCGACGCCAGGCGGCATCGCCGCGCTCAATGCCGAGGTGACGCGGCAAGCTGCGATGGTCGCCTATATCGACAATTTCCGGCTGATGATGCTGATCGCGCTGGCGACGCTGCCCGTGCTGTTGCTGCTGCGCGGGGGCCGCCGCCGCCCATTGACCGTGGCCGCCGACGATTAAAGCACCCGTACCCCCGTCGAGGCCGTGCGAGCTGCCGGCGAATTGATGTGATCCGGCCGTCAATATGACCAACGGTCCGGCGCGGATGACCGATCTCTGGTCGACCTGGCCATCCGTCGGTGAAGCCACGAAGGTTGGAAGTGGGTCGACTCCGCCGGTTCGATATTGGCCCCGCGAACGACTGGGATCGGCTGGCGCAGGTGTGGGCCTGGGTCGAGCACCCCTTCCACATCGTCAAGAACCTATTCCGCCATAAGAAGCTGCGCTATCGCGGGCTGGCCAAGAACACCGCACAACTCCACATCCTGTTCGCCCTGGCCAATCTGGCGATCGTCAAGAAGACGCTGCTCGCGCCAGCCCAGGCGTGAGGCCCCGGATACTACCCGACAGAACAAGACGGATATCGAGCCATCGACCGTGAAAATTCTGCCGACTGAACCCGCCGCCCCGCGATCTGCTATCGTCAAAAATCACGCCCCGGCCGCTACGTCGCCTGGCAGTCGGCATTGTTCAGCGTTTCCTTAGGGAGATACTGCGCAAGAAGCGGCAGCAGCTCGCCCTTTGACATGCCGCTCCGCTCTGCCAAGTTCTGCACTTGCTCGCTGCCTAAAGCGCGGTGCAGGTCTTCCGGCGCGACCGCATGATCGGGACCATTTCCGACCCAGGACTCGAATGCTTGGCCCAGCCCCGCGGAGTTGAATTTTTCGGCCAGAGCGATCAACCCGCCACCCTCTCCGTGCTCCAGCAAGCTCGTCAGCGCCGCGGGAACCCCGCTGTTCTGCGATGCCGCATGCTCTTGCGGCAGTTCGTTCATGATCGTGTCGAGCAATCCCACGATTACTTCTCTTTCGCTTGAAAGACTTCAGCTGTAGCCCAGGACGCCACTATGGCGACGCCCCAGACGGCAGTGTCACGGATTCCGATTTCGCGGGATCGGGCGTTCGAGGTTATCTGCGCGGCCTCCCGACTCGTTTTCGACATCGACCCTAGTTTGGCGGACGGTGTCGTGCACCGTCTCGGTCCGTTCGTTGACATCGGTGCGGACGACGACTTCCTCGAGTTGCCGCCCAGTCCTACTCTGACTGCCGCCGCCTATCTCGACGACCGCACGGCGCTACTCGACCGGCGACTTTTGGAGATGGCGAAGAAGCTGGCGGCCGGCCAATGCGCCGGTGCGATCCTCGAT
>DASYBP010000027.1:0-1878 GCA_036500715.1 Rhodopila sp. | reverse complement strand
ATCCGCGTCCATGCCATTCAAATTCTCCTGGTCGTGTCCCGCGGATAAGCCGCGGCCGCGGCGCTCACGGCCGGTGCCGCTAGGCGGATTTCTACAGCGAAACGATGTTCCGCGCAGTGCTAAATCGCGCCCTCGGTCCGTAGCGCCTCGACGGCCTGGGCGTTCAGCCCCAGCCACTCGCCGAGGACGGCATCCGTGTGCTCACCCAACACCGGCGACGACGTCATCGCCGGCGGCTTCCCATCGATCCGCACCGGCCAGCCGGGCATCTTGAAGTCCCGATGCAAGGGATGCCGCATAACCTGCATGACGCCGCGATCCTCGAAACTGCGGTCGTTCTGCAACTCCATGGTGTCCAGCACCGCGCCGGCGGGTATTCCGGCATCGCCGATCGCGCGCATCGCCTCATGCTTGGTGCGGGTCCGCGTCCAGGCGGTGATAATCGCGTCCACCTCCGGTTCGCGCGCCACCCGGTCGGCCGGCGCCTGATAGCGGGCGTCGCCGATAAGCTCTTCCCGCCCCATCACCTTCAGCAGCCGATCCCAATGATCCGGGTTCGCCCGGCTGGTCATGATGTAGACGTAGTCGTTCGGGCCGCCCGGCGAGCACCGATACAGCCCCATCGGCGCATTCCTGACGCCCGGCACCTTGCTGCCGCCGCGTTGCGCCGCCTTGCCGGTCAGCCCCTGGGTCGCGAAGTTGATACGCATGTAGTGCATGACCGCATCCTGCATGGCCACCTGCAGCCGATGCCCCTGCCCGGTCTCCCGCCGCTTGTACAGCGCGCCGAGGATGGTGATCGCCATCACCATCCCGGTCCCGGTATCGCCCAACGAGATCCCTGGGCGGGTCGGCGGCCCATCCGCCTCGCCGGTCACGCTGAACGTCCCGCCGCATGCCTGCGCGATCATGTCGAACGCCAGGTTCTTCTCATACGGACTGCCTTCGCCGAACCCTTTCACCTGCGCATAGATAATCGCCGGATTCAGCTCCCGGACGACATCATATCCCAGGCCCAGCCGCTCGATCGCGCCGGGGGCGAAGTTCTCGATGCACACGTCCGCCTGGCGCAGCATGTCCTTCACCAGTGCCAGGCCCTTGGGTGACTTCAGGTTCACCGTCATCGAACGCTTGTTGGCATTGAACACATGGAAGTAGTACGGATCGGTGTCCGGCTGCCCCGCCCGCAGCCGCCGTCCGGGATCGCCCAATTTCGGGTTTTCGATCTTCACCACGTCCGCCCCCAGCCAAGCGAGCGCTTCGGTGCAGGAGGGCCCCGCCTCGAACTGAGTGAGATCGACTATCTTTACGCCGGCGAGGAACTGTACGCTGGCAACGGCATCATTCATGGCGCTTCCTTCCGGATTTTCCACTTTGGCTGCCAGCCTGCCATACGCCACCACAGCCGCGCAATCGCATCGGGGAAGTGGCGCGTTCGGCCGCCGCGGCACCAGCGCACCGGCAACCGTTCGACGGCCCCGGCAGGCCCCCGCAACGCCTGCCCGTCGCCGGGCCAGTCCCGGATTGCCGGTTGTCCACCGGTGGCAGATAAAGGCGAACCGCCCAGGGAAATCTCGTCATGCCTGCCGAAACGATCATCTACCACAACCCGAACTGCACAACCTCCCGCAAGGTGCTCGGTATGCTCCGCGACGCAGGCCTCCACCCGCGCGTGATCGAATACCTGAAGACGCCGCCGACCCGCGCGGAGCTGTTGTCGTTGCTGGAGCGCATGGGCAAGACCCCGCGGGAAATCCTTCGCCGGAAGGGCACACTCTACGACCAGCTTGGCCTCGGGGATCCGGCCAGATCCGATGACAGCCTGATTGACGCGATCCTTGCCCACCCCATCCTGATGGAGCGGCCGGTCGTCGTCAC
>DASYBP010000026.1:0-24553 GCA_036500715.1 Rhodopila sp. | reverse complement strand
AACCCGCATTTTATCGGCCATATTACCCAGCAATGAGAGGGCGGTCTGGTAATGTATCTGTCGCACAACAAACGCAGCCCCTGGGTGCGCCTGCATAAAGGCAACCAGGTCTTCGGGCTCCAGCGGGAGGTCATGGGTCAGCATCGCGTCCAGCACTGACTCGGATGTTTCCGGCATGCCGTGGTAAGGACGGACCCAGTACATTGGCCTGGCCGCGATGCTTGGCTGGTAGTGTTGCAGCTCCAGGTTATAGGGCCCGAAGGCAACGATAGGTCCTTGGCAGCGTGGATTGGCGGTCAAGGCCCGTACTGCGGCGGACCAGTCCTCTCTGGGCTGGATCACGAAATAATCGATAGTCAAGCCAAGAAAAATAGTCGCTACCGCAATGAGCGAGAACCCTCGCCATTTCCGTGGTTGGGCTAGAGTCGCATACGCGAGCAGAAGGCAGATTGGCAGGCTGAGCCAGACGGCAACCCGCGAGAGGAGCATTGGCCGGACCAGGCTTGCGGCGATCAGGAAGACACAATATGAGACCGGAACGAGAATCATGATGTTGAACTGCAGCGCGTCGGGTGATCGTTGCAGCAAGCCAGCCGCAACCACCATGGCCAGAACTGACTCCGCGCCTCCTACCAGCAGGTTATTGTGTCCGCCTCCGGGATAAGAGAAAATCTGAACTATAAATCGCCAGATCTCGCGCAGATCAAGGCTCCCCATCCAGGCAATGTCCGCAGAGTGCGACATCGAGACCGCAGTTTGCAGCGGGAGGGCGATACCCGCCGCGATGAACAGCCCGCAACCAACCCATGGAAGCACGCGCCTCCAGAAGAACGGCCTGGAGCGCAGAAGGTTGAGCGCGACGGGGACGAAGCAGGCACCGATGAAGAATAGCGTGGTATAATGGACGCGGAACGCGGCGACCACAGCGACCGAGAACAGCGCAATCCAGAGCAGGCGTCGACGTTCGTTGGTGGGCTCAGCAAGTGCGTAACATAATCCTACCAGGGCTACGCTATCGAAAAGGTCGAGCAGAGCGTAACCCCTGGCCTCCTGCGCGAAGTAGATCGAGAGCGGGTTGATCGCCAGAAAAAACCCAGCCAGCAGTGCCGCGTGCCGCCCATTCAGGCGCCATCCGATCGCGTAGGCGGCCAACACGGTCGGGACGGAGCAAAGAACCGACAGAGAGCGGACGGCAAAAACGCTGGTGCCGACGAGATGCATCCATCCGTGGAGCAGGAGGTAGTACGCTGGAGGGTTGACTTCCAGACGTTTACCTTGCCCAAGCAGAAAATCAGGATCGAGTAAGGACCAGTGGAAAGAGAATACTTCATCTGCCCACAGTGAAGTGCGATCCAGCCAGAACAAGCGAAGCGCGGAGGCCAGTAATATTAGGACTGTACAATCGATAAGCGGAGGCCACGCGCGGAGCGTCCGGGCGGACCGAATGGGGAGGGTCGTGCTCGTCAGCATCACCATTGCCGGGCTAGAGGGCATAACAAAAGGTCGTGTAACTGCGCCGTGACCACGCAGCCACGTTTGAGGGAAGGCGCATCTTGGTAAGGATCCGGCAGCCCTCGTCAAGCCGCTTTCAGTTCGACGTGCCCGGCGACCATACGCCGGCGCGGAGCGCGCGAAGATGGTCGACACCAACGGGTTAGAGGGGCTAATTATCCAAATCACTAACCTCGGATTCAGATACCGCTCACCTAAATCTCCGGGGTTTGCTTTGGTTCGTCGGCGCGGCCATCGGCATCGGCGCCGTTTCGCCTGAGGAAGGCAAATCGTGTCAGTAGATCCTGACGCAGCCGGATGTGCGCCGCACCATCGTCATGTGCCGGCGTCGCGATATCCGCCACCAGGGTTGCCGGTTCGTTGGCGATCACCAGGATCCGGGTCGCCATCGCCAGTGCCTGATCCATGTCATGGGTAGATAGCAGCACGAGCGTGCCGCGCCGCCGAACCCGATCGACGATACGCGCGCCCAGGGCCGCGGCCAGGTTTTGGTCGAGCGAAGCGAACGGTTCGTCCAGCACCAATATCGCAGGATCGACCGCCAGCGCCCGCGCCAGCGCCACACGCCGCGCCATGCCCAGCGACAACGCCGACGGTAGCAATTTCTGCACCGGCGGCAGCAGAGCATCGTTCAGCACCACGGCGATATCGGGCTCCGGCACGCCGTCGGGCCGTACCAGTCTTAGATTGTCCTCGACCGACAGCCATGGCAGCAGCCGCGGTTCCTGGAACATGACGCCCAGTTGCGTCGGCAAGACTTCAACGCGGCCCTCAAAATCGGCATCGAGGCCCAGCGTGATACGCAGGATCGTGCTCTTTCCGATGCCTGAGCGTCCGAGCAGCGCCAGCACCTCACCGGCCGCGGCGCCGAACGAAATGTCACGCAGGATCGGTCGCGTGACACCCCTGGATGCGCGAAAGTCCTTGGCGCGGATCTGCACCTCAAGCACGGCGGCGCCAGGCATTGGTATGCCGCTCCCATGGCTGCAGCACGGCGGTCTCCACCACCAGCATGATCGCGGCGAAGGTCAGGCCGTAGGCCAGAACGCCGGTCACGTCGAAGTTCTGGAAGTAAAGGTTCAGGACAAATCCGATGCCGTTCGGCCGACCCAGCAGTTCGACCACCAGCACGATCTTCCAGGTGATCGACAGACCGCTGCGGGCCGACGCCGCAACGAATGGCAGAAGTTGCGGCAACTCGATCTGCCGTAGCCGCCGGCTCAGCGGCAGCCGGTAGACGAACCCGACCTCTTCCAGACCTTGGTCCAAAGCTCGGGCGCCCTCGCGGATGGTGACGAAGACCGTTGGCGCCTTGGCGATGGCGACCGCAATGATCGCCGCGGTATCGTTCAGCCCGACCCAGATATAGGCCAGCACGACCACCACCAGCAGCGGCAGATTGAGTGCGACCACGGCCCACGGATCGAGCAATGCGTCGAGGCGCCGGAAGCGACCAGCCAGGTAGCCAAGCACGCCGCCGAAGAGCATCGCTGTGATGAACGCCGCCGCGACGCGCCACAACGTGATCGCGACGTTCCATGGCAACGCGCCGTCGAGAATTTGCCGCCACGCAAAGATCACCACCGGCACCGGTCCCGGCAGCAACTGCGGCGATTTCGCCAGATACGCCGCCGCCCACCAGATCAGCACCAGCGCCACCAGCGACACTGTCCGGCTGGCCCCGGGCGCTGGAAATCCGTAGGCCGGACGTTCAACCCGATAGGCGCGGTCAGCCATGGGAGGCGCTGGTCGGCCAGAAGATCCCTGGCGGCAGTTGCTGCAGGCCGTCCGTGGCTTGGGTTCCGCCGGTGTGCAGCAGCACGTCGAACAGCCGGGCCGCTGCTTGTTGCTGTGCCTCGGCCGACGGATGGGCGATTCCTTCGACGAAGCGCTGCCGCAGCCGGCGGAAAAGTTCGTCATCAGGCGCGTTCATTAGCGGCCGGATTTGCTGCCACTCCTGATCAGACGCGGCCAGCAGGTCGATCGCGGTGGTCGCGGCGGCGAGAAACCCGTCGATCGCGCCGGCATTCCGATTTCCCCAGTCCTCATGAAAGACAAAACCGACCAGGGACAACGCCCCCGGCAAACCGAGACTTCGGGCACATTCATCAACCGAGACGACCTGACGATAGTCCGCCGCCTCCAACCGTGCGGCGAAATTCCAGAACGTCAGCACCGCATCCAGCTCGCCCTGCACCAGTTTGGCGTTCAACAGCGGCGGGGCGCCATAAACCACGTCGGCGGCCTCGGTGAGGTCAAATCCCGGAGCGGCTTTCGCTGCCGCCCGTACGATCAGCCAGGATTTGTCCACCGAACCGCCTGCGACGCCCAGTCTTCGATGCGCGAGATCGGCCAGGGACCGGATCGGAGAGGACCTGGCCACCATGATGCCGCCCGTGGCGCTGGAGAACGGCGAGAAGCACAGTTTGGTTCCCGCGCTGCGTTGGCTGGCCACGAACATCCAGTCCGATACAACCACGTCGGCAGCGCCCGCCATCATCGCCACACGTCCGGCATCACTGTTGGCCAGCGTCACCGCCGAGAGGGCGAAACCGTGAGCGGCGTCCAGCCCATGCCTTCTGATGATGTCGGCGACCCACTGAACCGTGCCATATTGCAGAACGCCAAGCCGCACCTCCCGAATGGACCCTGCCCATGCCGGCAGTCCGCCCAGGATCGCGGTTGCGACGCTTGCAAGCCAGGTTCGGCGGCGAATGCCTGTTGCCTTGCCGATGTCGTGCGCCCGGGCGATATGATGGCCCGTGTCGAGTCGCGTGTGGGTCACTGAAATGCGTTTGCTCCGGTCCTGGATTGCCGTGTTGGTGGCATTTTGCGGGACGTCCGCGATGGCCGCTGACGCAGGTGGTGGCAGCGATTATCCAACGCAGGTGCGCGCCGAGTATGTTTTCGCCTGCATGGCAAGCAATGGCCAGACCCAGCAGGCGTTGCGGCAATGCGCCTGTTCCATCGACGTGATCGCGTCCGTGCTGCCGTACAACAAATATGAGCAAGCCGAAACCGTGCTGCGGATGCGTCGCTCCGGCGGCGGCTATCTCGGTGAGATGTTTCGCAGCGGGACCGCGAGCGATATGATTCGCGATTTGGAGGAAGCGCAGGCGGAAGGCGAAATCCGCTGCTTCTGACCCGCTCGATCAGGCACGAGCGACAGACCACGACCCCTTGAAGCTCCCTCCTTCGTTGTCTTGCGCCTCGGCGCGGAATGCGGTGGCGCCGTTGGAGCGATAGTCGAACCGAATCTCGGGGTTTTCCGCGATCGAGATGCCACTGTCGATGCTGAGCAGCAGGTCGTCGCCCTGCCAGATCCGGATTGCGGAGACGAAATGCGCCGGCACGTACAAACGCGTCACCTGATCCATCTGCATCCCGGAGTAGTTGGGGTGTCGTATCAGCAACTGAAGCTCAGGGCGATCCGTGCCGGGCTGCGTGAGCTGGCGAAAGCGCATGGTGCCCATCGGGATGCCGCCCCCCGCCTCTTGTTTTGCCGCCGGCGCCGAGCACCCTCCTGCTGCCTTCACAAACCGCTCGGTCGCCAGCAACGCGCCGTCGCCCATTTCCGCGACGGCGTGGATGTTCGTATAGGAGTCCACGCGGACGCGCGTCGACAGGCTGCGGATTCCGCTTCTGGCGCCCAAGGTGAATTTTGCCGCCAGGGGTGACGGATTGCCGTCGATGACCAGCGTGATGGCCTGGATCCGCCGCTTGTCTTCCGCCGGCAGCAGGTTGTGGATGGTGATCGGCACCACCGCGGCGTCCTCGGCACGATACGGTGCGTCGATCGACAGCACCGTGCTGCCGTCTGTGATTGGTTGCTTGTCAAAAATCTGCGCGGCAAGCGACGGCCAGGGATCGTCACCGGTCTCGGCCCGAACCGGCATGCCGAGGCCGCCAAGGCTAGCGGCCGCCACCGCCAAAATGGCCCGGCGCCGTACCGGGGGTAGATGTACTGGGGGCTGCCGTTCTCGCATTCTTGTGATCCTCCCCGCCTGCTCTTCGGAGGGATTGCCTCCGCCGGGACATTTTAGGTCTTGGCTCGACCGAGTATACCGCAAACGATGCGATGACGCGGGAAAACTGCGTGTCATTAAGGATAAAAAAGCAATCAGCAGGAGACGACCTTGGCCTGGACACGCCTACCGCTGAGCAAGACCATGCGTCGGCACGAAGATCGGCCGCTGTCTCCGCGCGCGGATCTGAAGCGCGGTCCAGGCTGATCACCAATGATTGAAAGATGTGTGGTTAAAAGACCGGCCGCTCCGACTGCCGTCGTGCTGGGGGCCGCAGCGGGTGGCGGCTTCCCGCAGTGGAATTGCGGCTGTCGGTTGTGTACGCTGGTTCGGCAAGGCGACAAGCGGGTTCGCCCGGCGACACAAGTCAGTGTCGCGGTCACCGGCGATGGCGAGGGATGGGTTGTCGTGGGTGCCTCGCCCGACCTGCGCCAGCAGATTCTGCAGACGCCGTATCTGTGGCCGAGGAACGCTGGCCGTGATTCGCCGATCACCGGCGTTGTGCTGACCAATGCGGATATCGATGCGATCGCCGGCCTGCTCGTGCTGCGGGAGCGTCAGCCGTTCACCGTGTATGCCCCGCGGCCGATACTGAATGTGCTGGCAGAGAACGACGTCTTCGGCGTTCTGGATCCCACACTGGTGCGTCGCGTCGAAATACAGCCGCTGGAGCCCATCGCATGCGGCAGCTTGAGGTTGACCTTGTTGCCGATGCCGGGGAAGACCCCGCTGTATCGGGAGACGGCGGGGGCGACGGAACCCGAAGCCGGCCCGACCTACGCTGCCATGATGCAGGCGCAGGGACGCACCGTGATCGTGGCGGCGGCATGTGCCGACATCACCGACGCTGTCCTGGCGCAACTGCACCAGGCGGACGTGCTGTTCTTTGACGGCACGCTCTTTAGCGACGACGAGATGATTGCAGCGGGTCTCGGCACCAAGACCGGTTTCCGCATGGGCCACGTGCCGGTCGGCGGCCCGAACGGCACGCTGGCTCGCCTCGCGGACCTGCCGGCGCGCCGCATTCTTCTGCACATCAATAACACCAACCCGATCCTGCTGAGCGACTCGCCGGAGCGCCGACAAGTTGAAGCCGCCGGTTTCGAAGTCGCCTTCGACGGCATGGAGGTACGCCTGTGAGCGAGTTGCAGATGAGTGAGTTGCTGACCCCCGACCAACTGGAAACCAGGCTGCGTAACATTGGCGCCAAGCGCTATCACATCCACCACCCGTTCCACCGAATGCTCCACACCGGCAAGTGCAGCAAGGGCCAGGTTCAGGCCTGGGCGCTCAATCGCTATTACTATCAGGCCTCGATTCCACTCAAGGACGGCTCTTTGATTGGGCGGTGCGACGACCCGGTACTGCGCCGGGCGTGGCGCAAGCGCCTGGAAGACCATGACGGCGACGATACACGGCCAGGCGGCATCGAACGCTGGCTGAAGCTGACCGATGGCCTGGGCCTCGACCGCGCGGGTGTCACCTCAACACGACTGCTGCTGCCGGCGACGCGGTTCGCGGTAGACGCGTATGTCCACTATGTGCGCGAGCGGAGCCTGCTTGAGGCCGTCGCCTCCTGCCTGACGGAGATGTTCTCGCCGCAGATCATCAGCGAGCGTATGACGGGGATGCTCGCCAACTACGATTACATCACCCCGGATATTCTGGCCTATTTCGACAAACGGCCGCCGCAGGCGCAGCGTGATGCGACGTTCGCACTCGACTACGTGAAGCTGCACGCGCGCGCGCCGGAGCAGCAACAGGCGGTGCTCGACACCCTGACGTTCAAGTGCGACGTGCTGTGGTGCATGATGGATGCGCTGCACTACGCCTACGTGACTCCCGGTCTTATTTCCCCCGGGGCGTTCGTGCCGCGCGCGTCAGACGGATAAGCCGCCGGCTGCGTTCGGTGGTGGGTAGTGCTACTCCCACTCCAGTTCGCTGAACGCCGTGGTCGCATTTCGAGAATTGTAGTCGTCGAACAGCGCCCACCGTTCGCGCTCTGTCTGAGCGATTCGGGGGACCGCGTCCGCCATCGGCACCGCCGCCGCAATCGCGCGTCGCGCGTCTTCGGCTAATACCGTGAGGTATCGTCGCTCGTCGTCCAGGCCCTGAGGCCATGGCGCCACGGTCCGGCCGTGCCCAGGCACGACAATCCTCGCTGGCAGTCGCGCCAGACGGTCAAGGACCGAGAGCCAGCCGGTGATACTGCCGTCCAGCACCGGGATGTGCTGAAGGAACACGAGGTCGCCCGAAAACAGCACACCTGTCGTCTCATCCAGGACGGTCAGGTCGCAGTCGGTGTGCGCCGCGGGACTCCAGGCGGTTAGCCGCAATGTTCTGCCACCGAGATCGAGTGACATCTCATCCGTAACCAACACTGTCGGGGGGATGATACGAACCTGCTCGATCGCCTTTGGACCAAGCGAGTCACGGTATGAGCGCAGATAGAAACCGCCTCGCTTTTGCAATTCGGCAGGTAGATTGTGGTGGCCAATGAACGTTACGCCTGATCCAAACGCGGCGTTTCCGAACGTGTGGTCAGGGTGCTCATGGGTGTTGATGACATAACGGACTGGCTTGCGGGTGACGGCCTGGATGGCCCCGAGCAGCGCCCGTGCCACTTGCACGCTGCCGCCGGTGTCGACAATCGCAACGGCATCCGGCCCGATGATGACGCCGATGTTGGCGATATCCCCGAAGTTTTCTGGCGTGGTCAGCGCGACCTGCCCGAAATGCGCATAATCGCCATCGGCCACCGATTTGATGAAGAAATCTTCATTTCCTGACGGATGCTGCGCCTGCGATGTGTTGGCGCTGATTATGATCTGCCCGATCAGGCAAATCCGCTGGAAGTATCGGCAACATTGCCAAAGTCGCCGGCCGCGGTTGGTCATAGACTTTTTCTTTCGGGTGATTGAGCGACTGTATTGGGATCAGGAATCTGGCGCCAGACGACTCAACTCTGGGTGATACCAACCGGTTTTCCCGCTGCGACTGCTTGACCGCTGGCAGGCGATGCTCAGGATGTTGTCCGGTCGCGGTAGCCGGCAAAGGCTTTTTGCAACGCACAAGAAGCCGCTGTGGCCGAGCCTTAAAGATGCCGGACCATGTTATCTTGCGCCGGCCATCGGGGTGCACCCGATGAACTTTGCTGGCGTCTCCGGCACGTCCGAGCGGGCATGTCTAAGAAAATTGTCGTTAGGAGGAAGCCAATGAAAAGCACGTTGTCGCGGCAACTCGCGGCAGGCACCGTCCTGTCATCTTTGTTGATGATGGGAAGCGCACACGCGCAGACTGCCGGCGGCGACGATCTCCTGAAGATGGAGAAGAACGCGGCCAATGTGGTGATGCCGACCAATACTTACGACAATCAGCGGTATTCCGGCCTTGACCAGATCAACGCCAGCAACGTCGGCAAGTTGCAGGTGGCGTGGACGTTCTCGACCGGCGTTCTGCGCGGACATGAAGGCGGCCCGCTGGTGGTGGGCGACGTCATGTATTTTAACACACCGTTTCCCAATGCGGTTTACGCGCTCGACCTCAATCATGACGGCCGGATTCTATGGAAATATGAGCCGAAGCAGGATCCCAACGTCATTCCGGTGATGTGCTGTGACACCGTGAACCGCGGCGTTGCTTACGCCGACGGCAAGATCTTCCTGCACCAGGCCGACACCAGCCTGGTGGCGTTGGATGCGAAAACCGGAAAAGTGGCCTGGTCAGTGAAGACGGATGATCCTGGCAAGGGGGCAACCGGCACCGAGGCGCCGATGGTGGTTAAGGATAAGGTCTATGTCGGGGTGTCGGGCGGTGAGTTCGGGGTTCGCGGCTGGATGGCGGCGTACTCCGTCAAGGACGGGAAGGAGGTTTGGCGCGCCTATTCGGAAGGTCCGGACAACGAGATCCTGGTAGATCCGCAGAAGACCACGGCTCTCGGCAGGCCCGTCGGCCCGAACAGCAGCCTCAACAGTTGGAAGGGCGACCAGTGGAAAATCGGCGGCGGCGACACCTGGGGCTGGTACTCGTACGATCCGCAACTAAATCTGATTTACTATGGCACCGGCAATCCCTCGACCTGGAATCCGAAGCAGCGTCCCGGCGACAACCGGTACTCGATGACCATCTTCGCCCGTAACCCCGATACCGGCGAGGCGAAGTGGCTGTACCAGATGACGCCGCATGATGAATGGGACTACGACGGCGTCAACGAAATGATCCTGACTGACCAGGAGATCGGCGGCCAGATGCGCCATCTGCTGGTGCATTTCGACCGCAACGGCTTCGCCTACACGCTGGATCGCGGCACTGGTGAGCTGCTGGTGGCAGCCAAATACGATCCAGCCGTGAACTGGGCGACCAAGGTCGAGATGGACAAGTCGAGCCCGAACTATGGCCGTCCGCAGGTCGTGGCCAAGTATTCCACCGAACAAACCGGTGAGGACGCGAACACCCAAGGCGTCTGCCCCGCCGCCTTGGGCACCAAAGACGAGCAACCGGCCGCGTTCTCCCCCGGTACCGGACTGTTCTACGTGCCGACCAACCATGTCTGCATGGATTACGAGCCGTTCCGCGTGTCTTACACCGCCGGCCAGCCCTATGTCGGCGCGACCTTATCGATGTATCCGGCGCCCGGCGGCAACAACATGGGCAATTTCATCGCCTGGGATGCGAGGGCCGGCAAGATCGTCTGGTCGGATCCGGAGCAATTCTCCGTCTGGTCCGGCGCGATGGCAACCAAGGGTGGCGTGGTATTTTACGGCACGCTGGAGGGCTATCTGAAGGCGGTAGACGCCAAGACGGGCAAGGAACTGTACAAGTTCAAGACCCCGTCCGGGATCATCGGCAACGTCATGACCTACGAGCATGCGGGACGCCAATATGTCGCGGTGCTTTCGGGTGTTGGCGGCTGGGCTGGGATCGGGCTGGCGGCGGGATTGACCGATCCGCATGCGGGTCTGGGCGCGGTGGGCGGTTATGCGGCGCTGAACGATTACACGTCGCTGGGCGGCGCCCTGACAGTCTTCGCCCTGCCACCGAGCTGATCAGGTTCGCTCAACTTTGGCGTTGCAAACAGCCGGCTTCGGGGCGATCAGCCCTGGGGCCGGTTCCTCATCAGCCGCAAAACGGGAATCACATAGTGCAACGTTCCTGGCTCGCTGCCGTGATTGTTTCGGTGGCTTTGGTTTTGCCCTCTCTTGTCCTCGCCGACGGGCCAGGCGATCCGGCGGCGGTGAAATCGGACAACGGCAAGTGGGTCGACAAGGACGGCGATCCGACGTTCAAGATCGAGCCAGACGGCAGGGTCGACTGGTACACCTACATTGGATTCACTCGCTATTCCGCCGAATGCCTGCGTTGCCACGGCCCCGATGGCATGGGGTCGACCTATGCGCCGGCGCTGACGGATTCAATGAAGCATCTGAGCTATTCTGAGTTCTATGCGACAGTCGCGGGCGGCAAGAAAGATGTGTCGTCGTCGCAAAATCTGGTGATGCCGGCCGAGGGCCAGAACAAAAACGTCATGTGCTACGTCGATGAAATATACACCTACCTCCGGGGCCGCAGCGACGGCGCAATTGGTCGTGGACGTCCCGACAAACATGCCGCCAAACCGCCTGGGTTTGAAAAGTCCGAAGATGCGTGCATGGGCTGACATGGGCGCCCAGACGCGGCGCCGCGCATGGCATCTCGCCGCGATTTTCGGGCTTCTGCTGGTCCACCACGCCAATGCCCAGGCCCCCGGCCTCGGCGCGTCGGTGGAACTGGTTGATCCCAGCGTCTTCAGGGTCTGCGCCGATCCCAACAACCTTCCGTTCTCAGACGAGCAGGGCCGGGGGTTCGAAAACAAGCTGGCGGAACTGTTTGCGCGCAAGCTGAACGAGCCGACCAACTACACCTATTATCCGCAGGTCATTGGCTTCGTCCGCAACACGCTGAATGCGCTGCGCTGTGACGTGATCATCGGGACGGCCGTCGGCGACACCATGGTGCAGACCACCAATCCCTACTACCGCACCACCTATGCTCTGATGTTCAAGCCGAACAACGGGCTGGACGGCATCGAATCGCTGGAGGATCCGCGGCTCAAGGACAAGCATATCGGGATCGTGGCCGGCACCCCGCCAGCGACGATCCTCGCCGAAGACGGGCTGATGGCGGACGCCAAGCCCTATCCCCTGACCGTAGACACCCGCACGACATCGTCACCGCAGATGATGACGGATGACGTCGTTGCCGGCCGCATCGACGCGGGCGTCCTCTGGGGCCCGATGGCCGGCTATTACGCGCAACATACGACGCCGCACCTGACCGTTGTCCCACTGCTGAAAGAGGGCGGTCACCTCGACTTCCGCATCGCCATGGGCGTACGCCGGACGGATCAGGACTGGAAACGCAAGCTCAACCGGCTGATCGCAGAAAATCAGCCGGAAATCGACAAGATCCTGACCGACTACGGCGTTCCGCTGCTGGATGAGCAAGGTCAGCCCAAATCGCAATGAACCCCGGACGTGCGTGTCTTCTCGTCGCGACCGTATTGCTGCTCGGCGCCGGTCCGGACGCGACCGCTCCCGCCGAACCATCGGGTTACCGGACGGAAGAGTACCGCGCGCCGACGCCGGCGACCTTGCGCGGTGCCTCCGTGTTGACCACCGATGAGGCCCATGCGCTGTGGCGGGACAGGCAGGCAGCCTTCATCGACGTGTTGCCGCAGCCGCCACGTCCGCCTGGATTGCCGGCCGCCACGGTCTGGCATCCCAAGCCGCGCGCCGATATCCCCGACAGCATCTGGCTACCTGATACTGGCTATGGTGCGCTTGCTCCGGTCATGGAGGGCTATTTTCAGGACGGTCTTAGGCAGGCGTCGGCCGGAGATCCTGACCGCATGCTGGTGTTTTACTGCCTGGAAAATTGCTGGATGTCGTGGAATGCGGCAAAGCGGGCGATGACCCTCGGCTACACCCACGTCGCCTGGTATCGCGACGGCACCGACGGCTGGACCGCGCACGGCTTCCCGACTGAAGCACGCCAACCAATGCCGCGCCCAGCGACGACCGAATGATCAGTCGAGTTCCTTCTGAATCTGGTGCGCGAGGGAAAACAGCCGTTGCTCGATCTTGCCAGGAATGTCGCAGGCGAAGCTGATCGCCTGACGGCGGTCCTGAAAGACTTCGACCTCCCAGCCCACTTTCTGCGTCATCTGCTGCACCGCTTTCGGGTCGGCCGCTGAGTCGGCCTGCAGACCCCGCAGCGTCTCGTTGTCGCTGCGGATGTCCGCGGCAAGCTGCTTCTGTCGGGCTCCGAACCGGTCCAGTCCGGCCATAACGCTGCCGCGCTCCTGATCGAGAACGCCGAACACGCCGGCAAATACTTGCAGCAGCCGCGGTTGCCGCTGGTCCCCGGCCTGCTGCGCGAAATCGTGGATCAAACCCTCCACCTGATCGATCGGCTCCCGCCGCCGCGCTATCGTCTCAACCAGAGCGGCGACTGCCGGATCGTTCTTCCAGGAGGTATCCTGCAGATTGACCTCCGGGCCGGACCAGACCGCCGCGGGGGACATTTCGGCAACCTTGATCTGCTGACAAGGCCAGTCGGGGTCGCGTGCGCGAGGCGGCTGGGCTAACGCCAGGATCGGCGCCAGCAACGCGCCGCCGAAAATCGCCCGGCCGACAACCACCCCTGGGCGGATCATCCTGGACCGCCGCGGCGGCCGACCAGACCGCGCGCCGGGTCATAGGCGACGATCGCGCCAAGCGTGAAAACAACGGTCGCGGTGAAAACCACGGCCAAGGAGAGCCAGTCGATCTTCATATACAGCGCGAACCGGATAAGTTCGACGGCGTAGGTGAACGGGTTCAGCCGGCAGATGAAATACACCACCGGGCTGGATTGCTGCACCAGCCACAGCGGGTACAGCGCCGAGGACGCAAAGAACATCGGAAAGATCACGAAGTTCATTACTCCGGCGAAGTTCTCCAATTGCTTGATCCCGGACGACAGCAGCATCCCAAGTGAACCCATCATCATGCCGGTCAGGATCAGCGCAGGGATGACGGCAACATAGCCCCACGGCGGCGCCTGGGAGCCCCACAGCCACGCGATAATCAGGTAGGCAAAAACTTGCAGCAGTGACACCGACGTGCTGGCCAGCAGCCGTCCTACCAAAAGGAACCAGCGCGGAAACGGGCTGACCAGCAGCATGCGCATATTGCCCATCTCGCGGTCGTAGACCATCGACAGGGACGACTGCATGCCGTTGAAAAGCTGGATCATCGCCACCAGTCCCGGCGAGACGTAAACGTCGTACAACACATAAGTGTCGTATGGCGGGATAATCGACACCCCAAGAATCTGCCGGAAGCCGGCGGCGAAAATGAACAGCCAGACCAATGGTCGCACGATGGCGGAAACGAACCGCCCGCGCTGATGCACGAAGCGCAGCGTTTCGCGCCAGATGATGCCGCGCAGGCAAATTAGGTACTGCCCGGTGGTAAATCCCCTCGTGTTCATTCGGAGTCTCCGCTGGCGCCGCCAGTCAGGCTGATGAACGCCGCACGCATATCGGGGGCGCCGGCGGTTTCGATGACCGTGCTCACGTCCCCCGACCCCACGACCCGCCCGCGGTGCAGCACGACGACGGCATCGTCATCGGCAATCTCATCCAGCAGGTGTGTCGCCCACAGCACCGCGACCCCGCGCTCGCGCACCAGCGACCGGACATGGCGCAGGATCACCGACTTGGAGTTGACATCGAGCCCGACGGTTGGCTCATCCAGCACCAGCACGCGGGGTTCGTGCAGCAGGGCGCGGGCGATTTCCACCCGGCGCATCTGTCCGCCCGACAGCTTGCGTGCCGGGTCGCGGGCGCGGTCCGACAACTCGATCTCCCCCAACGCCGCCTCGGCTCGGCGTCGCGCCTCCCGTCCGCCGATCCCGTGCAACGCGGCGTGGTAGCGCAGGTTGTCCATGACCGATAGGTCAAGATCGAGGGTGCGGGCCTGAAACACCACACCCAGCCTGCGTAGTGCCTCCCCCGGGTCGCGCGAGACGCGATAGCCCAGAACATCGATCGATCCGGATCGAGTATCATAGAGCCGGGTGATCAGCGAGAACAGCGTCGTCTTGCCGGCACCGTTCAGCCCCAGCAGCATAGTGAAACGAGACTGCGGCACTACCAGGCTGACATCATCCAGCGCCTTGCGTGCGCCATAGGCATGGGTGACGCCATTCACCGCCAAGGCGGCAGACAGCAGGGCGGGAGATACCACCGCGGGAGATACCACCGCCGGAGACGGGCCGCTCATCGCGGCGCCACGACAACACCCCAGGGCAGGCGCCCGACCGGGATCGACTTCACCACGTCCAGCGACGCCACGTCGATGACCGAGACGTCGTTCGACAAGCCGTTGGTTGTCAAAAGCTCCTTACCATCGGGCGTAAACGCCATTTGCCACACGCGCTGGCCAACCAACATGTATTTCCTCACTGTATAGGTCTTTGTATCAATAACCGCGACGCGGTTGGCCGGCCCCAGGGCGACGAAGGCGGTCGTATCATCCGGCGTGAAACGGATGCCCACCGGCTGGATCCCTTCCGCCCGCAGTCCCTGCACGGCAAACCTGATCGTATGCGTAACGGCGTGGCTTTCCGGATCGATAACACTGACCGTGCCGCCCAACTCCGACGACACCCAGACCTCCGATCCGTCGTGCCTGAACTGGGCGATACGCGGGCGGGCTCCGACCAGGACGCTGGCAATCATCTTGTGAGTCGCGAAATCGAAGAAGTGCGCCATGTTGGTGGTTTCGGAAGTATTGACGATCGCCTTCCCGTCGGGGCTGACGGCCATTCCCTCCGGCTCCACACCCGTCGGTATCTGGGCCAGCATCTTTCGTGTGGCGACGTCGATCACGGTGACCAGATTGTCGTCCTCGTTCGACACGTACAGCGGATTGCCCGATACGTGCAGCGCAAAGGTCTCCGGATCCGGCCCGGACGGCAGATCGCCAATGACGTGCAGCGTTTTTGGATCGACGATCTGGATCGTGTCGTCGTCACTGGCGCAGATCAGAATCTCGGCGCCGTCCTTGGTCATGGTAATGCCGCGCGGCCGCTGGCCGACCGGAACCGTATTGACCGTCCTCATCTGACCGAGATCGATGACGCTCATGGTGTTGTCCCGCTCGTTTGTCACATAGGCCATGGTGGCGGCTGCGTGAACCGAGCCGAACGGCAGCAGCGCCAGGGCGGCGAGAAGCCGGAACCGGACCTGCATCAGAGCCTGCATCGGGTTTCCGGGCGATCGAAACCAAGCGTGTCCAGTTCGGTGACCTGGTGCAGGAAGCCGGGCTGCGGTGATACCGAAACGACCGACCGTCCGTCGTCCAGCAGGATCGGCTGACGCAACTGCAGATCCCAGTCCCGCAGAGTTAGCTTCTGGCCTTTGTAGGCAGCGATACCGAAGTCGGCGGTTTTCATGTCGTGGACGATTTTCGCCGGATCGGTTGATCCGCTGCGACTTGCCGCCTCGCCGATCATGCGGCAGGCGGTCCAAGCCTGCATATCCAGCGACGTCATGCGGCGATGGGCCATGCGGATGAAGCGATCCTGAAGTTGCGCGCCGCCCCACGATTCGCTGCTCGCGCTCCAGGCGACCGGGCGGAGCCCGGCCGATCCGACGACCGGACGCGGGTCCCAGGTCCGGTACGGCAGGTCGCCCGCGAACACCTCGTTCTCATCGGCCGTCACCAGGACGTCGTATTCAGGCAAGCCCTGGGTAAACACCGGCATCTGCTGCTGCGTCTGGACCACGCCGGAATCGGTCTGCCGCGCCCCGCCGGTGTCCTTATACGCGATGTCGCGGACGATGCGTGCGCCAAACCGTTTGGCCGAGCGCCGATAGGCGTCTGCCAGCAGGCCATCGTCGGGATGGGAACCGAACGCCAGCACCCAGCGCGTCCACTTCTTCCATAACAAATACTGCGCCAGCGCGTCGGCGAGCATAGCCCGAGACGGCGCGACATGAATCACATCGTTGAGACATTTTTCTTGCCGCAACGCGTCGTCGGGCGCGGCGATATTGAACAATGTCATGCTCTTGGTTCCCGCCGACGCAGCGACAGCCAGCAGTTGAGGCGCGGGTACGTCAGTCAGCAGCAGGGCGATGCCCTGTGCCGCCATTTTGGCAACGGTTCCGATAGTATCGTCGCCATCCAGCACAGGCGAATCGATCAGCGCGAACTGCTGATTGACGAAGCGCCCGGTGGTATTGTTGTCTACAATGGCAAGCCGCGCACCGGCCAAGCCGTCATCCGCCGCGGGCTTGTCGAGCAGCGAAATGGTTGGCCGCCGCTCCAACCACCGGAGATAGCCAACCCCGACCTCGGCACCATCGGCGCGCGCGTCGGCGACAATTGCGGCCCCGGTTGCGGCCAGTGTGGCGCCGGCTGCATTTGTGATCAGCGTGCGTCGACTGAGGCCGTCACTTGGTGACGGGTTCGGACGTTCCATGCACGCATTATGCGGAACCTGTCCGGCGGCATCAACCCGACGCCCGGGCGCGGTATCCTCGAAAAGGGGGCTTCCAGCATGACGCTTTCGCCATGTGCCGCAGGGCTGGTCGTATGGTGCGCCGCAACGAGTGCGGTGGCCAAGCCGCCAGCGCCGACCGCTGTGTTCAACTTCGGCTTCGATGACACCAGTCTACAGGGTGAGATGCAGGGCCCCCAGGCCGCCGAACATCGTCGTCTTGCCGCACTGGACGTCGAGTTGCGCGACATACTGACAAAATCAGGCTGCTGCCGGATGATGGACCTTGCGGCGGTCGCCAACCAGGCACAAAACATAGAGCCGCGAACCTGCAATGGCTGCGATGTGGATCTTGCCCGCAAGGCGGGGGCGCGGATTTCGGTGACGGGGTGGGTGCAGAAGGTGTCCAACCTGATTCTCAACATCAACATCGTCGCGCGCGATGTGACGACGGGCCAGGTGATCGGCGCCGGCAGCGTGGACATTCGGGGCAACACGGACGAATCCTGGTCGCGTGGGCTGGCCTACCTGTTGCGCGACAGGCTGCATCCGTCCAACTGGCAATGAACCGATAAACAGCTCATGAATCTGGTCGACCTCATCCTGCTGGCCTGTGCCCTGGCTGATCCAGGATCCTGCCACGAATACCATGTGCTGTTTCAAACCTCCGGCTCGCTGCAGAGCTGCATGATGCAGGCGCAGCCTTACCTCGCGCAGTGGGCCGGCGAGCACCCAGCCTATCGGGTCATGCGCTGGCGCTGTGCCTGGCCGGATCAAGAAGGCGGGAAAATATGAATGATCAGCGCGGACAGCATTGACAGATCGCGTGGTCGTCTCGAAACGTCGGAGCGGGCCGCCAAAAAGCGCTCTAAGGGGGGTTTTGTGATACGTTCATGTCTTGCTGCGTCTACCATATTCATCGGTCTGGTCACCGCCGCGCAGGCGCAGGACGCGGGGGCCGGTGCCAAGGATTTCGTCATCTGCAAAGCGTGCCACCAGGTGGGTCCCGGGGCGAAAGTCGCGATCGGTCCGGTATTGAACGGGGTCGTCGGCCGCAAGGCGGGCACCTACCCGGGCTTCGAGTATTCCCCTGCGAACAAAGACTCGGGCATCGTCTGGACGCCGGAGGAACTTGACAAGTATCTGACCGATCCGCAGGGCGTCGTGCCCGGCACGAAGATGATTTTCCCTGGCCTGAAGGACGAAAAGAAGCGAAAGGACGTCATCGCGTACCTGGAACAGTTTAACGAGGACGGTTCGAAGAAAGAATAGCGGTTTCGCCGTCTGAATAGGCGGCGTAACCAACGGGAGCATCGACATGCAAACACGCGCCGCTGTCGCACGCCAGGCGGGCCAGCCGCTGAGCCTGGAATCCGTGGAGCTCGAGGGCCCTCGCGCCGGCGAAGTGCTGGTCGAAATAAAAGCCACCGGCATTTGCCACACTGATGAATTCACCCTCTCGGGCGCCGATCCCGAGGGTATCTTTCCGGCCATCCTTGGCCATGAAGGCGCGGGCATCGTGGTGGATGTCGGATCCGGAGTGACGTCGTTGAAGAAGGGCGACCATGTCATTCCACTGTACACGCCGGAATGCCGACAGTGTGAATATTGCCTGTCGCGCAAAACCAATCTGTGTGTCGCGATCAGGGCCACGCAGGGCAGGGGGCTGATGCCCGACGGCACCACCCGTTTCTCGTCGGGCGGCTCGCCGGTTATGCACTATATGGGCACGTCCACGTTCGCAAACTTCACCGTGCTGCCGGAAATCGCACTGGCGAAAATCCGCGAGGACGCGCCGTTCGAAAAGGTTTGCTATATCGGCTGTGGCGTCACCACCGGCGTCGGCGCGGTCATCAACACCGCCAAGGTCGAGCCAGGTGCCCGCGTCGTAGTCTTCGGCCTCGGCGGTATCGGCCTCAATGTGTTGCAGGGCGCTCGGATGGCGGGTGCCGAGATGATCGTGGGTGTGGACCTCAACCCGCGCCGGCGGGAGATGGCCGAGAAGTTCGGCATGACGCATTTCGTCAACCCCAGCGAAGTGCAGGGCGATCTGGTGCCATATCTGGTCGATCTGACCAAAGGGGGCGCCGACTACACGTTTGAATGCATCGGCAGCGTGAAGGTGATGCGCCAGGCTTTGGAATGCGCCCATCGCGGCTGGGGCAAGTCAATCATCATCGGGGTCGCTGGCAGCGGTCAGGAAATTGCCACCCGCCCGTTTCAGCTCGTGACGGGAAGGGTATGGATGGGTACCGCGTTCGGCGGGGCGAGAGGCCGCACCGACGTGCCGCGGATCGTCGACTGGTACATGGACGGCAAGATCAACATCGACGATCTGATCACCCACGTTCTACCGTTCGACAAGATCAACGACGGATTCGATCTGATGCGGCGCGGCGAAAGCATTCGCACGGTCGTGACCTATTAATCGCCGCCTAATCGCCGCAGGGTGGCTGCCTTGCGGCGGCCACCCTGGAAGCCCGCCTCAGTGAAACTGAACGCCCGCCGCTTTAGCGACGTGTGTTGCCATCGCGTCCATCAACGGCGGTGACAGGCAGTCGTATGGTTCAAGTCCAAGGCCCTTCAGCCGGCCGCGGATGCCGCTCATTCTTTCGGGTGCCACGCCGGATTCGATGACGGACGACACAAAGGCTGCGAACTCCGGCGGCGGCCAGCCGGATTCCTGGAACAGTTCGGGGTGGAGGAAGTCAAAACCATAGAACGGATGGTTCTTGTTCTCGATCCGGCCGTACATGTGCACGCCGCAGCCCTTGCAAGCGTAGCGTTGGATGGCAGCGGAAGGATCGACGATCTGCAGCTTGTTTTCGTTCTGCGTGACGTGCAGTTTATCACGCGAAACGACCGCGACCACCGAGAAGTCGGCTCCGGCCGGCTTCCAGCACTTGGTGCAGCCGCAGGCGTGGTTATAGGCAATTGAACCCTCTATCGTGACCTTCACTGGATCTTGCGTACATTTGCATACCAGCGTTCCGCCCGCGAAACTGGCAGCCCCAGGCTTTATCCCGGAGTCCACGGACGGATGAATGTGAACGCTATCGGACATTTTTGCTCTCCCTGTCTGTTGATTGTCCTTCCGAGTCATAGATTCCGGCGAGCACGCTGAAAAATCGCGTCGCCTGCCGGCGCATTTATGGCCCGCTCAGGCCACGAGCTTGAGCAACAGCTTATCGGTGAACGCAGTGTCCGTCAAAGCCGAAAAAGGCTTGATAGCGAAGCACATTGTTGCTTCAAAGCAGCGAAATGGTTCCGGCGCCGCGGCTACGCCCCGCATCCAGCACCGCATCCACCAGGATCGTGAGATCGGCCTGGCTCGTCCGATGATTGACCAATGCGGCCCGAATCGCCAGCACGCCCTTGACGATGGTGGTCGATGGTGCGGCAATCCCTGATTCCTGCAAATCCGCAACGATATCGGCGTTCAGTCGATCCAGATTGCCGTTTGCGGCGATATAGCGGAAGCAGACGATGTTCAACGCCACCGGCGCCAGAAGCTGCAGTTCTGGTTCTTGGTCCACCCGCATCGCCAGGGCCGTGGCCAGGTCGCAGGTGTGCTGCGCGATTGCCCCGATTTGGTCGGCCCCATACACCGACAACGTCATCCACACCTTCAGAGCGCGGAATCCGCGTGACAGATCGGGACCCAGGTCACACGGCCAGATCCCGCCGGCGGCCAGACCCCGTTCTTCGCGCCGGAGGTAGACCGCCTCGGCGCCAAACGTCTCCAGTTGCCGCGACGCGTCGCGGACGATGATGCAGCCCGCGTCGTACGGAACCTGCGCCCATTTGTGAAAATCGAAGGCCACCGAATGGGCTTGCTCGATCCCCGCCAGCAGCGGCCGCAACGCTGGCGCCAGGACCGCGACCGCTCCGAACGCGCCGTCGATGTGGAACCACAGATTTTGGTTGGTAGCGAGATCCGCCAGTGCCGCCATGTCGTCCACCGCGCCGATGTCCACCGTGCCCGCGGTCCCCACGACAAGGAACGGCCGGGCGCCGTCAGCCCGGTCCTGCGCGATCCGATCAGCCAGCGCGTCAAGCCGGATGCGCCCGGTGTCGTCGGTCGGGATCATCCGCAGCGCGTCCCGCCCGAGCCCCGCCATCTCCATCGCTCGGGGCAGGCAGCCGTGCGCCGCGGCGGAGGTATAGGCGACCAGGCGGCTGCCAGCCACACCATCCGTTCGTGCTGCCGGACCAAGCGTGGCCGACCGGGCAACCAGGACGCCGATCAGGTTGGCGATCGAGGTGCCGGTGACCAGGACCCCCGACGCATCCGCCGGGAACCCCAGCATTTCGGCCGCCCAGGCGATCACCTGACGCTCCACCTCGATCGGCGCATGATCCCGGCCGCCGAGGTTGGCGTTCAGTCCGCCAGCCAGCAGTTCCGCCAGCATGCCGACTGGATTGCCGCCCCCGTGCACCCAGCCCATGAACCGCGGGTGCAGATTGCCGGTGGAATATGGCCGAACCAGCCGCTGGAAATTGTCGTACACTGACTCGGCCGACGACGGGCCCCGCGGCAGCTTCTGGCGCAGTTCCTGGCGCAACGCTGCTGGCATCTTCTGCCAGACCGGGCCGTCGCGCAGCGCTGCCAAATGATCGAACATGTCATCGACCATGCGGTGCCCAAGGGCGCGCAGATCAGACCAGTCGGTCGGGTCGAGACTCTCCCTGCCGAGCATATCGGGTGCACTCCGTTCGGGCACTATCACTTCCCCATCGTCAGACCTAGGGCCGTCAGAACGCCGCGGTCCAACGCCGGCCGAGGCCCGGGCGGCCGCGCCACGGCAAGACCCATCATGTCGTCATAACCCCAAAGCGCCCAGGCGATGCCGCGCGCTTCGCAGAACTCGCGGACAGTCGTCAGCCAGGTAAGGCGGGCTCTTATGTTCAGCGCGGCGCTGGCGCCGAACTCGCCCGCCAGCACGCGGACATGATGCAGCCGGCCCCATTCGGCGGCACGCTCGATCGAAGCGCCCACGCGTTGCGCGTCCCAGCCCAGGGCGCAGTAATACTGCATCAGGTCGCTTGTGCCGGGGTCGCCGGCTTCGGCGGCGGTGGCCGCGCACCGCCCGTCAACCGGGAACGGCAGACGCGCCAGGGCCGCGCGGTCCAGATTCGCGCGATAGGCCGCCAGCGAAGTGAGCTCGGACGGGTCGTAGAAATGGAAACTGTAGATGACGTTCGGATCGTCTTCCGGCGTCAGCGCCAACAGGCCGCCAATGCTGCCCCAATCCTTGCCAGTCAGCACGATCGTTGCGTTCGGTAACGCCTGTCGGATGTCGGTCAGCACCAGGTGCTGTAACCTCGCCCAGCCGGCGGGATCGTTTGGAAAGACCGGTTCATTGACGACCTCCGGCACGGTGCGGAGCGGATCCAGCTTATGCAGCGCCGGCGCCAGGATTCGCCAGAACCGCCGCAGTCGGTCGCCATCGGTTTCCAGGTGCCAGTCGTGCGGATGCGGCGAGATGACCACGGTAAGCCCCTGGCGCTGGATCCGCCGGATCGCCGGGATCAGTGCAGGCGTATCGGCGATATCCGGATCGATGGCGAGGCGGACGAAGTCGAACCGCGCGGCCTGCAGGTCGGCCAGGGCCTGGTCACTGAGATAGCCGGCGAGGACAGTGGGGTCGCGGCTGGCCGGAAAGCGGAACCACGCGGTGATATTGATCCCGCGGGTCAGGGTTACGTGGTGCCGGGCGACCGGTTCAGCCCGCGACGGTCCGGCTTGAAGCAAACAGGCGAGCAGCGCGGCAACCCACCACCGCCTCACGTCGAAACCTTGACGGCGCTGGGAACATATTGCTCAACTAGGTAGAGTGGCCGCTGCTTCGTCTCGTTGAAGACGCGTCCAAGATATTCCCCGATCACGCCCAAAAACATCAGTTGCACGCCGCCCAAGAACAGCACGACGGTCATCAGGCTGGGGTATCCCTTGACCGGATTGCCGATGATCAGCGTCTTCACGATCACCTGCGCCGCATAGACCCCGGACATCAGCGCGATCGCAAGCCCGACATAGGTTGCTAGCTTCAACGGCATGACCGTGAAACTGGTAATCCCCTCGATCGCCAGGTTCCAAAGCTTCCAGTAAGACCATTTGCTGGTCCCCGAGCACCGCGGCTCGCGATCGTAGAGGACATACGTCGTGGGATAGCCGACCCAGGCGAACAGGCCCTTCATGAACCGGTGCTGTTCCCGCATCTGCCGTACGGCATCGACCACGCGCCGGCTCATCAGGCGGAAGTCGCCGGTGTCCTCGGGCAGTCTGAGATCACCCATCCGCTGCATCAGGCGGTAGAATCCCTGCGCCGTCCCACGTTTCAGCCAGGAATCACCGTTCCGGCTGCGCCGTTTGGCGTAAACCATGTCGAACCCGGCTCGCCAGCGGGTGATCAATTCGGGGATCAGTTCCGGCGGGTCCTGCAGGTCGGCGTCGATCACTACCACCGCATCGCCAACGGCGTGATCCAGCCCGGCGGTGATCGCCGTTTCCTTGCCGAAATTGCGCGAAAGGCTGACAACCGCGATGCGATTATCCGCCCGTTGCAGGGTCTCGATGACCGCCATCGTGGCATCGGTGCTGCCATCGTTGACATACACTACTTCCCAGGTGCCCAGCCCGTCCAGCGCGCGAAGCAAACGCTGGTGGAAGCGGTCAAGCCCCGACGCCTCGTTGAACGCTGGCACAACCACCGAAAGACCCGCGGGCAACGATCGCCGGATCGGCACCGGGCGGACGTCCTGCATAAGCATTCCGTTAACCTTTGGCTGGTAGAGGGCACGGCCAGCATGCGGTGAAAGTTTTGAAAATTTGGTTAACGCGACGGATTATCGTGTCCGGTATGCGGTATTGGTGCTGGCCGCCATGGTTCTGACCGCGGCCGCCTGGCTGCGCGGCGCCGAACATGATGAGCAGTATACGCTGTTCCTGACCGCTGGAATGCCGCGGCCCGACTGGCCTTCGACCGTGTTTCCGGCCGGTGCCGTGGCGCAGGCTCAGGCCGGGTACGCCACTTTGGGCGGGATCGCCCGCGATTTGCGCACCACCGACGTGCATCCGCCACTGTATTTCTGGGCCGTCTCGTTCTGGCGCTCCGTCTTCGGACCCAGCTTGCTGGCGGCGCGCATGTTTTCCGTACTCTGCGGCGTCGCCTCGATCGCGCTGGTCGGAGCCATCGCGCGCCGCTTTGCTGTGCGTCCGGTGGTCGCGATGTTGCTGACGTTGGGATGCTACGGATTCGTCTACACCAACGCGGTCGCGCGCGGCTTTGCGCTGGCCGAGACACTGACCCTGTCCGGCGTCGTCCTGCTGCTCGGCCGGCGAAGGCTACTGGCCGGCCTGTGCCTGGGCGCCGCCTGCTCAGCAACTACCTGGCGGTTTTCCCCGCCGCTGCCATCATCCTGGCGGACGGTGCCTGGACTGCGATTCCGGCGGCAGTTCCATTTCTGGCACTCGACGCGTGGCT
>DASYBP010000025.1:0-5213 GCA_036500715.1 Rhodopila sp. | reverse complement strand
AGCGATCCGTCCGGGCCACGTCGAACCACGTCGCCGGTATGGAACCATCCCCCGTCCCAAGCCTCGGCCGTCGCGTTCGGATCTTTCAGATATTCGCGAAAGAAGCCAAACCGAGGATTCTCGCCAGCATGCCGAACCAGCAACTCGCCCTGGTCTTCGCCCGCAATGCGGCATTCCACGTTGGCCCCGGGTCGTCCGAAGCAGTAGGTCCCGACATGCCGAGGCTCCTCGTTCGCTGCAACCACCGCACCGGCACCTGTCTCTGTCATCGCCCAGGCTTCGATCAGCGGAAACCCAAAGCGTGTCTCAAACGGCTCATGCAGTTTTGCATCCACGCCGGCCCCGAACCCGAAACGAACCTGATGGTCTCGGTCTGCCGGGTTGGGCGGATCCGCCATCAGGATCGCCGGCATAACCCCCAGGTAGTGGACAATGCTCGCCCGCGACTCTCGCACCGTGTGCCACCACGACCGCGGATGGAACCGATCCAGCTGGATAAGACACCCACCCGTCATCAGCATCGCCATGGCCGAAAAGGCCAGCGCATTCATGTGAAACAACGGCAGCGGAGTCAGCATCCGCTCCACCCCTGGATGCATCGTCCCGAGACCCGTCAGCCTGGCGTACCAGCGCCCCGCTACCATGAAATACTCATTGGGCAGCACACACCCTTTTGGCCGCCCCGTGGTGCCCGAGGTATAAAGCAAAGCCGCCTCATCACGCGCTGAACCACGCGCCTCCGCCCACGCCGGAGCATCGTCCGGCCCGACAATGGAGACTGATCGACCGCCGGCAGCTTCCCGCAGCGACACAGAACGCGATGGCAGCGCTACGATCGCCACCAGCTCGGAATGGCTGATGATGTATGACAGCTCCATGATCCGAAGATCGGGATTGAGCGGAACGATCGAACAACCCAATGCATTCAGCGCCAGCCAGTGCTGGAAGAATGCCGGTCGGTTCTCCAGCAGCAACCCTACGCGATGGCCGGCGCCGTAGCCTGCATCGGCATAGGCCGCGCGAAGCCGCAACACCCGCTCGAAAGCTTGGCCGTAACGAATGTCTCCGGCCTCGATGCCGTAAGCAGCAGCCGTTTCCGACGCGACCGAAAGCCAAGGCCGATCCGGATAAATCCGGCAAGCCTCGGCAAAAGTCTCGAACACCGTCATAGAAACAACTGGATACTGCCGAACGCGGCGTCGCAGTTCACCAGATCGACCCGCTTCATCCTGATCCGCAGCGCGCCGTCGACGTCCGTCAGATCATGCGTTGCCCAGGCGGCATAAAGCTCCTGCCGCTCCTGCCGCGTCTCGACATAGTGCATCGCTGTCCACACGGAATAGCGGCTCGCATCCGGATCAAACACATCGACCTGAGGCTGTTGCAGCAGGTGGTGGCATCGGCTCTTCGGCTTCTGACTATATGTCCGAATGCCCTTCAGCCGCTCGACCCGGATCCGCAACAACAGCACGTCCTCGTCCATCAATGACGCGGTCAGCCGCCGATCTGTCTGCCCGTGCTCCAGCGGCATCCAATAGCAGCCATCCTCGGTGAACAACTCCAGCCATTCATCGAATCGCTGCTCGTCCAGCAATCGCGCCTCCCGGTACACGAAAGCGATGACTTCTTCACGGCTGATCATGCCGCGTCCCCGACCATATAGCGCACCCAGGCTCGGAATTGGTTGCGGGTTTGATGTTCCGTGGTGCCATTATCCACCGAAGCCACGGGCTCACCGGGTCTGTACAGGCGATGCAGGCTGACCCAGGGATTCGCATCGGCGAGCAACCCTTGTTGCGCCCGCTCATACATTTCCACATCATCATGCCCGACGACCGAGGTTGGTGCGTTAATCAAACGATTATACACAAGCGTCCGTTCAAGCAGCAGATCGGGTGCCCCCACCAGCCTGAAAGTCCAGCTCTCCACCAACGTCTTGTCAGCGGCGAGCGGCTTGAACAACCGTATCAACTGGATCGGACCCTTGATCATCAGATTGGGAAAATACACGGTGTTGTGGCGGTTTTCGTCCAGTATCGCCTTCGCCCGCTGCGTCCCATACGCCGCAACCATCTGCTCGAAATACCCCGGCACCGCGGAATAGTCGGAATGAATGGAATGACTGACCCCGGTGTGCCCGTGCCCGTTTTCCCACGTCCGGATACCCATCTTCTCGAAGAACTCGTATGACGAAATGAACGGCGCGAAGATCTCCACCGCCATCGGCTTCGGCATCGGTTCGCCGGCCCGCTTCCAGACCTCCACCGCCGTGCCCGCCGAGGACATGTGGGCCACCATCGGATGGCACGTGTCGGTCTGGTTCTCCACCAGCATCTTCCAGTTGCAGTTGTGCATGTACCGCAGCACGCCGCCGGCAACCTCCAGCCGTCCGGCCGGCGAGCGATCCACCATGTTGTCGATACTGGACAGCGACTTGCCAAAATAGTCTTCAAAAGATGGGCCGCGCTCCGTCAGTTTTGCAAAGACAAAGCCGCGATAGTTGTGCGTGTGCCGCACCGGCGTCATGCCCCGCGCCGCCTGACTGTCCGCAAGCCCCGTATTTTCATACCCGCCGGGCAGCGGCACCGCCGCCAGGCTTCCGTCGGTGCGGAAACTCCAGGCATGATACGGGCAACGGAAAAATCGACCGGTATTGCCGCAGGTTTCGTTCGCGATCTGCGTTCCGCGGTGGGGACAGCGATTATACAGCACGTGGACGACGCCGTCGTCGTGCCGCACCATCAGCACGGGCTGTAGGCCGATCGTCGTCGTGAAGTAATCTCCCGCGTTCGGCACCTGCGAATCATGACCAACATAAACCCAGGTATTGGCGAACAGCCGCTCCATCTCCAGCGTAAAGATGTCCCGGCACGTATAGACATCCCGATGCACCTCCGCGTCTCGCACCAGTGCGCGAACTGCATCAGCATCATCCCGGTAGCTCACGCCGGCACCCTTTCTTCAATGAAAGAATCCACGGTCCGCAACGCCTCGTCCAGAGCCGTCCCGCCTTCATCCTTCAGGGCCGCTTCACGCAGTCGCCGCACCCAGGCCGCAGCGTCGCTCCGGCCCCGCAGTCGTTCGGCGGCAGCCGACACGCGAGCGAATTTGTCCATCCCCCGCGCATGCGTATCGCTGTAGCCCTTGATCAGCCGCTGGTTCGCCAGCAGTTCAGCGGCGAACGCTGGATCCGGCGCCGCTCGCACCGCCGCCAACCAGGTCTCGATCCGCTGCCACTCCCGCGCATGACGCAACGTGTGCCGCCGCCATCCGCGCAGCCCGGCAACCAAGTAAAGCAGCAGAAATCCACCGATCCGATCCGTCCGCACTTGCCTCGGGCCGCACAACACCCGATCAACCCACCCCACCAACCTGGGCTTCCGTTCCAGCCGCCTCCCCAGACCAGGCGTGAGCAACCCCAGCAGTTCCGCCATCCTGGGATGCATGAACTCGGTCGTTGCGACGATCTCCCCGCCCATCTCGCGCTGAATGCGGCTGGCGCGGCTGGCCTGGGTCTTCAGACACGCCACGCGAATCACGTCGTCATAGACCATGGCCCGAGCAATGTACTTGGCCGCAACATCAGTCAAAGCAACGGGCAAGGACTCGACCAGATCCAGATACGTCGCCCCATACGCAATGTCCTGATACGCAACGACGTGCCGCAACCCCTCCGCCAGCATAGCGTGCGCCGTGGTCGGCAGCGCGGCGGCCCGAACCAGCAACGCGTCATAGCCCGGATGCCCAACTGGCCGCAGCCCCGGCTCTGCAACTGCCGGCGGCGCAACTGCAGGCGCACCCACCCCGTCGAACCCCAAAACAAACCCGCGCAGGCTGCCTTGCACACCAACGCCCGCCTCGGCGATAACAGCCTCGAACGCGGCACGACCGAACGGCAGAACACTAGACGCGCACAGCGCTCCGAACAGCACCGACGAAACGACGCTGCCAGCTTGCTCCGCCAACGTTGCCATGTCGAACGCCACGAAGCGCCGAGCCGCCGCTTGCCCCGCCGCCGTCACCGCGCCCGAATCCGCGGCCCCGTCGCCGGGCTCCGACTTCTCCGACACCGCGAACGTCCGATGCGTCGATGCGATCAACGTTGTCCGGTCCGGCGTCACCAGCCCTCGCTGGATTGCCCGACCAGCCTCCATCCATTCAGATGCAATAACGATATCAACATCACCCGGCGCCGCCATGGCGGAGAATACCGGCTCGCGTCCCGGCACCGCGGCAATCATTTCGACATAATAGATCGTGGCTCCGGTCCGCTGTGCCACCCCCGGCACGCTGGTCGATTGCGCCCGCCAGCCTTCCCGTTCCGCCAGTGCCACAATCCAGTCCACCAGCACGCCGCCGCCCTGACCGCCGATCGCCAGCACCGCGATGGTGATCGGACGCTCCATCTCAGGCGGGCGTCCAGACACGCGCCGCGCGCCGCCGCTGCAACGCCCCAATCACCGCCCGGCGAACCCGTGCCAGCATCCGGTCCAGCCACTCCGGATTTTCCACCACGTCCGCTCGGTAAAACGATGGGCACAGAACCGCGGCATTCGCCACCTCGCCACAATGCCCGCAACCGACACACGAATTGTCCACCACCGCGACCGGATCATCCCTCAGCATCTCTCCCGTATGCTTCAACGACAGCGACGGACACCCCGAAAGCCGCATGCAGGCATGGTCCCCCGTGCAGACATCCTGATCGACGCCGAAGCGAGGCCTGACCACCCGCTTTCCCGCCTTGATCGCCGCCTGCATCAACGGCTTCTCCCGCCGCTGCCGGTTCAGCATGCACTCGGAAGACGCAACGATCACCTTCGGCCCGGGCGTCCGGGTCGTCAGCGCCTCGCGCAAGGTGTCCCGCATCCCCGCCACATCGTAAGTCCGGTCGATCTGCCGCACCCAGCGCGCTCCCACACCCCGCACCGCGGCGGCGATCGCATGCCCGGTTGAGCGCCGCCGCGACACCGCTCGCGAGGACAGCAAATCCTGCCCGCCCGTCGCCGCCGAGTAATGATTGTCGACGATAATTGTGACGTTATCGCTCTTGTTGTAGACTGCGTTGCCAATACTGGAATTCAACCCGTTATGCCAGAACCCGCCATCCCCCATCATCGAAATCACGCGCCGCCCGTCGCCGCCATTCAGGGCCGACGCCGACGCCGGTCCCAGCCCGTAGCCCATCGTCGTCGCGCCGACACCGAATGGCG
>DASYBP010000024.1:0-2027 GCA_036500715.1 Rhodopila sp. | reverse complement strand
CAGCCCCTGGTTTACCTGCACCCAGCCGGACTCGATCGCATGGGCGGCCCGCAGCGCGCTGCCGATCTCGTGGGACCAGACGTAGGCAGCCAGACCGTAGTGGCTGTCATTCGCCATCCGGAAGGCGTCCTCCTCGTTCTTCCAAGGGATAGCGACCAGGACGGGGCCAAAAATTTCTTCCCGCGCCAGACGCCAGTCGTTGGAGGTATCGGCGAACACGGTCGGAATGGCGAAGTATCCGGCGCTCAACGGACCTTCGTTCGGAGGTAGGCCGCCAAACACCAGCCGGGCATCCTTGCGTTTCAGGCCCTCGTCGACATAACCGCAGACTTTCCGGAACTGCTTCTCGTTGATGATGCAGCCGATGTCGCTGGCTTCGTCCAGCGGATCGCCGAGCTTCAAGGCCTGAGTCTTTTTCGTCAGCTTGTCCAGGAAACTGTCAAAAATATCGGCATGGAGAAATAACCGCGAACCGGCGGTGCAGGACTGGCTTTGCCGGGTGAAGCGCATGCCCGCGATGACGCCGTCCACGACCCAATCCTCGTCGGCATCGGGGTAGACGATCGCCGGGCTCTTGCCGCCGAGTTCCAGTGAAACCGGCACGATCCTTTCAGCGGCGGCGCGCATGATCAGCTTGCCGACCTCGGTCGAGCCGGTGAACGATAGTTTGCGGATAGCGGGGTTTTCCGCCAGCGGGCCGCCGCATTCCTCGCCCAGACCGGTCAGTACGTTCAGCACGCCGGGCGGGAGGAATTGCTGACAGACCTCCGCCATCATCAGGACGCCGAGCGGCGCGTCTTCGGCGGCCTTGAGCACCAAAGTGTTGCCGGCGCACAGGGCGGGCGCGATCTTCAGTGCACCCAGCAGGACGGGAGCGTTCCACGGGATGATGGCACCGACGACACCAAGCGGCTCGCGGCGAGTGTAGCTGAGGACATGCTCGCCGAGGGGGATGGTTTCGCCTTTCAACTCGCCGGCCAGGCCGCCGAAATAGCGGAAGATGTCCGCGCTCAGCGTGGCCTCGCTGCGTGCCTGGGTGCGGAGCGCATTGCCGGTTTCCTCGGCGATGATGCGGGCGAGTTCCTCGCTGCGTGCCTCCATCGCTTCGGCGATGCGCAGCAGCAGGCGGCCGCGCTGGCGGGGCGGAGTCTTGCTCCAGGCCGGGAACGCCTTCTGGGCGGCTTTCACGGCGCGGTCGACGTCTTCCTTGCCGCCCCGCGGAATGGTGGCGACCGGGATGCGGCGTGCCGGGTTTTCAACCGTCAGAGTGGCGCCGGATGCGCTGTCGACCCAGGCGCCGTCGATCAGCATGCGGGCGTGGCGCGGTTGGCTGGTCGCGGGGCGGATCTGTTCGGTCGTCGACATGGGCGATGGCTCCTCCAGTCGGTCTCATAACGGCGCCGGTGTCCTTCGGATGCATCAAGCGGTCAAGTGTGAGACGTTCTTGACCACCGTGTAGCACTGCAACCCCTCGACACCGCCCTGGCGGCCTTGCTGCGCATCCGATTCAATGATCTCGCAGCCGCGTCCTCTCATCCCGATATCGACAAGATGTCGTTTACCGGCTCGACCCGCGCAGGTATTCTGGTGGCGCCGGCGGCGGCGAAGACCGTGAAACGCGTGTGCCAGGAACTCGGCGGCAAATCCGCAAACATCCTGTTGCCGGAGGTTGACGCGATCCGGCTGGCGAACGAAACGGTGTACGGGCTTGCCGCCTACGTGCAGTCGTCCGACCTGCAACACGCGCGTCGCGTCGCGGCGGAAATGCGGGCCGGCAACGTGTTCGTCAACTATCCAGCGTTCGATACCGCCGCACCGTTCGGCGGCTACAAGCAGTCCGGCAATGGGCGCGAAGATGGCAAGTGGGCAATCGATGATTTTACCGAAATCAAAGCGGTGATTGGCTACGATGCGGCGTAGTGAGTGCGGGGATCCTGGCTTCGCCAGGGTCCCCCGACTCACTTAGTGGACCGTTTGCTGGGTCGTTCCGGGCGCGCCGCCGTAGGTCGCGATGGTCGCCATTCCTT
>DASYBP010000023.1:0-4073 GCA_036500715.1 Rhodopila sp. | reverse complement strand
CCATATCTACTTCGTGTCCAGCCAATACGGAGTGCCCTGCATGTTCTCTTCCAAGCGTATGATGCGCGTTGCCGGAGCCGTCTGCATGGCGCTCCTGGTGTCTGGCCTGCTGTCGGGCTGCGTCATCGAGCCAGCCTGGGGTCCGTACTATCACCATCCCTACTACCGGGGTTACTGAGCATATGGGCGGCGTCGTCGCACGCCGCTCCGGCGGCCGCCCGACGGCCGGCGCGGCCGCGCTTCTCGAGACGACCATCCTCGACGCCGCCACAACCAAGTTTCTTGCGGACGGCTATGCCGCCACCACGATCGAAGCGATCGCGCGGAGCTGCGGCGTCGCCAAACGGACCATCTACGCCCGCTGGAGCGGCAAGCCTACGTTGTTCCGGGCAGTAGTGGGGCAACTGATGGCGAGGTGGCTTTCCATTGCCGGCGACTGGGTTGAGACCGACGATGTCGAGGCCGCGCTCGATGACGCGGCCGCGCACATCCTCGCAATCGCTCTGACCCCCGAGGCGGTGGCGCTGAACCGACTGCTGATCGCCGAAAGCGCGCGGTTTCCAGAGCTGCCGTTGATGATGCGCGAAGCCGGCGCGACCGAGGGGACCAGGCGAGTCGTTGCCCTGCTGGACCGCGCAATCGGCCGGGGCGTCTTTCCGCCAAGCGACACTGGCTTCGCGGCCGAACAATTCCTCCATCTTGTGCTGGCAGGACCGCAGCGGCGCGCCTTGGGCCTGGGGTCGAAGTTTGACCAGCAACAGACCGAGGCGTGGCGAAAAGCATCGGTGGCACTGTTTCTCACGGGAATGCGACGCTAACGATTGCTGTGCCAACGGGATTGATGTTACCGCACGATCGGTTGAACGGCGGGGGTGCGCAACACCATGAAGCTACTGCTGACCGGCGGGTGCGGATTTATTGGCTCAGCCGTGGTGCGGCATCTGTTGCGCAACACGGACCACGCGGTGATCAACGTCGATAAGATGACCTATGCCGCATCCGAGGATGCGCTGGAGGAAGGTCTGCGGCACAACCGGCACATCCTGGTGAAGGCGGACATCGCCGATGCCAGCGCGATGAGGCAGGTGTTTGCCGCGCATGATCCCGACGCGGTGATGCATCTGGCGGCGGAGAGCCATGTTGACCGGTCGATCGACGGAGCTGCCGACTTTGTGCAGACCAACATCGTCGGCACTTTCGTCCTGCTGGAAGCCGCGCGGCGGCACTATGTTGATCTGCCACCGGCCCGGAAGGCGGCATTTCGCTTCCATCACGTCTCCACCGACGAGGTTTTCGGCACCCTGCAACGCGACGACCCGCCGTTCACCGAAACCACGCCGTATGATCCGCGCAGCCCCTATGCCGCCACCAAGGCGGCGTCCGACCACCTGGTCCGGGCCTGGAGCCATACCTACAGACTGCCGACGATCGTTTCGAACACCTGCAACAACTATGGCCCCTGGCAATTTCCCGAAAAGCTGATCCCCCTGGTCACGCTGAACGCGCTCGAAGGCAAGGAGCTCCCGGTCTACGGCGATGGCGCTAACTTGCGTGACTGGCTGTTCGTCGAAGATCATGCCGCTGCCCTGGTCCGGGTGGTCGAGCGAGGCATTCCCGGCGAAACCTACGCCATTGGCGGGCGGCAGCCGCGCAGCAACCTGCAAGTGGTCAGAGCTGTTTGCGCCTACCTCGACAGCCGGGTCCCCGACCCCGCCGGACCGCGCGGGCGGCTGATCCGCTTCGTCAGCGATCGGCCCGGCCATGATTTTCGCTACGAAATTGACCCCTCCCGCAGCGAAAAGGCGCTGGGCTGGAGCGCGCCGCATGATTTCGAGACCGGGCTGGCTCGCACGATCGATTGGTACCTGAACCACCGGGCGTGGTGGGAGGCCCTGCGCGCGGCAAGCTATGCCGGCCAGCGCCTGGGAGCACCCACCGAAGATAAAGGCAAAGCCGCATGAAGGGCATCCTGCTGGCCGGCGGTTCAGGCACGCGGCTGCACCCGATGACCCTGGCGGCGTCGAAGCAGCTTCTGCCGGTGTACGACAAGCCGATGGTCTATTACCCGCTGTCGACCTTGATGCTGGCAGGAATCACCGAGATCTTGCTGATCTCCACGCCCGGGGATTTGCCGCATTTCCGCCGGCTGCTGGGCGATGGCTCCCGGTTCGGCATCCGCTTCGACTACGCCGAACAGGCATCGCCGGACGGCATTGCCCAGGCCTTCCTGATTGGTCGCGACTGGCTGGAGGGCGGGGCCTGCGCACTTGCCCTTGGCGACAATCTGATCCACGCGGATCATCTGTCCACCCTGATGCGTTCCGCCGCCGCTCGGCCGCTCGGCGCGACCGTCTTCGCGTATCAGGTCCGCGACCCGGAGCGGTACGGCGTGGTCGCCTTCGACCCGGACGGCCGCGCGGTCGAGGTGGTGGAAAAGCCCGCCGCACCGACCAGCAACTGGGCGGTCACCGGATTATATTTCTACGACAAGAACGTGAGCGAGATTGCGCCCCAGATCAGGCCGTCGGCGCGAGGCGAACTTGAGATCACCGACCTCAATCGTGTCTATCTGGAAATGGGCACGCTGCATGTCGAGAAACTGTCGCGCGGTTGCGCCTGGCTGGACGCCGGCACTCCGGACAGTTTGCTGCAGGCGGCAACGTTCGTGCAGACCATCCAATCGCGCACCGGGATGCTGGTCGGCTGCCCCGAGGAAGTGGCCTTTCGCATGGGCTTCATCGGCGCCGATGCGTTGCGTGATCACGCCGCTGGGCTGGGAAAGACCGAGCTGGGACGGGTGCTGATGGAACTGGCTGAAGGAGGCCTGACGTGAACGTCGAAGCTCTCCAGATCGGCGGCGTCAAGCTGATCACCCCTGCACGGTTTACCGATCCTCGCGGCTTTTTCTCAGAGACCTGGGTCTCAGGCCGGTTCGGCGAAGCCGGCGTGCCGGGGCCGTTCATTCAGGATAACCACGTGGTATCGCGCGGTGTCGGAGTTCTGCGTGGACTGCACTGTCAGATTGGGCCGAACGCGCAGGGCAAGCTGGTGCGGTGTGTGAGGGGGGCGATCTATGATGTGGCGGTGGACGCGCGCCGCGGTTCGCCGACGTTCGGACGCTATGTCAGCGCCGAGATCAGCGCGGCCAACTGGACGCAGATCTGGATTCCGGTCGGGTTTTTGCACGCCTACTGCACGCTGACCGAGGAGACCGAGGTCATCTATAAGGTCACCGGCGCCTACGACCGCGCAGCCGAACGCGGGGTGATCTGGAACGATCCGGATATCGGGATCAAGTGGCCGATCGCCGCGGACCGGGTGATCTTGTCGGAGAAGGACAAGGTGTTGCCCCGGCTGAGCGACATGCCCGTGTTGTTCGATGTCTGAGGCGCAACCCGCGCGAGAAACGCACGGCGCAACCACCCGGAAAGGCGCGGATCTTGAGCCGTGATCATCCGATCCTGGTGACCGGCGGCGCCGGCCAGCTTGCCTCCGCTTTGGCGGCTGCGCCGGGCGTTCTTCGGGTCGGCCGCCCGGCGTTCGATTTCGACCAACCGTCGACGATCGAGGCAGTGTTCCGCTCCACCGCCCCGCGCCTGGTGGTCAACGCCGCCGCTTACACCGCCGTCGATGCGGCCGAGACCGACGCGGCTGCGGCCTACCGTGCCAATGCGGACGGACCGGCGGCGGTGGCGCGCCTGTGCGCGGAAGCAGATGTTCCGCTGATCCATATATCCACCGACTATGTGTTTGACGGCGGGAAAGCTACCCCGTACCAGGAAGTCGACCCGGTGGCGCCGCAATGCGTGTACGGCGCCAGCAAGCTGGCGGGTGAGACGGCGGTCCGCGCGTCCGGTGCGCGCGCGATCATCCTGCGCACCGCCTGGGTCTACGCGGCCGTAGGCAAGAACTTTGTCCGAACGATGCTCACGGTGGGCAAGATCCGCGACCGTCTGACCGTGGTCGCCGATCAGCAGGGCTGTCCCACCGCCGCGGCGGACCTCGCGGCCGCCATCCTGGCGATCATCGCGCGGATCGAGCATACTGGCTGGGACGAGGCGTTCGGCGGGATT
>DASYBP010000022.1:0-5773 GCA_036500715.1 Rhodopila sp. | reverse complement strand
CTCGGTGGCATCGCTGGTTTGACCGCGGTCTTCGCCAACTGCGCTGCCGCCGTCGCCGACGCGCTCGATGCCGGAGCATTCCGTGACGGCGACGCCACACTCGTCGGCCTGCGGCTGCTAGCCACCGACCTGACGGCGCGGCTGCGCACCCAGGCAGAGGCTTTGGCTTCCAGCGACGCGGTCAGGGACCGGCTGCTCGAATGCCTCGGCGACGTGGAAGCGACGCTGGCGATCGCCAGGGGACCGCGTGTTGCCCGGCAAACCCGATTGGGCGAGGCGCTGGCCCGCACCGGGAGGACCGAAGCCCTATGACCAAATCCGCTGCTGCCAAGCCACTCATTCGCTGCCCCTGGGCGGCGGATGAGGATGCACTGATGCAGGCGTATCATGATACCGAGTGGGGCACTCCGCAGCATGACGACCGCGCGCTGTTTGAACTGCTGACCCTGGAGGGCGCACAGGCCGGCCTGTCCTGGCGCACCATTCTGGTCCGCCGCGACGCCTACCGGCAAGCCTATCACGGCTTCGATATCGAACGTGTGGCCGCGATGACCGACGCGGATCTGGAAATCGTACTGACGAACCCGGCAGTGATCCGCAACCGGCTGAAGATCTTCTCGGCACGCGATAATGCCCGAGTGGCGCTTGCCGCGATCGCCCAGCACGGCAGCCTCGATCGCTACCTGTGGTCGTTCGTCGGTCACACCCCGATCCGCGGCAACCGGACCGACCGGTCCCAGGTGCCGGCCACGACACCAGTCTCGGACGCAATGAGCAAGGCTTTGAAAAAGTCCGGATTCCGTTTTGTCGGCTCCACCATCTGCTACGCCTTTATGCAGGCCACGGGCATGGTGGACGACCACCTGATAGACTGTTTCCGGCATACCCAGGCGTAGCCCGATGCGCGCCCGTCATTGCGAGACGCGCAGCGGCGCGGCAATCTGCCCGAGGTTCGATACCGCTCCTCGCATCGGACAGTGAAGGGATCGTCAACGCATGGACACGCAGCTCTGCCGCATGCTGGGCATCGAATTCCCGCTGCTGGCCTTCAGCCACTGCCGCGATGTCGTGGCGGCGGTCAGCCGTTCCGGCGGTTTCGGCGTGTTGGGCGCGGCGGCCTATACGCCGGAACAGCTTGAAACCGAGCTGAGCTGGATCGACGCGCATATCGACGGCAAACCCTACGGGGTCGACCTGCTGATCCCGGAGAACCTGTCGATCCGCACCGGCGCCGGGGCGACAATCGGCGACCTCGCCGGCCGGGTTCCCGCGGGCCACCGCGCCTTCGTCCACGACCTGCTAAGGCGCCACGACGTTGATCCGGCCCAGGGCGAGCATGCGCGGGAGGATCCGAACCGCCCGGTGCCGTATCAGTTCGACACCGGCGAGAAGGCGATGGATGTCGCGTTCCGCCACCCGATCCGGCTGATCGCCAATGCGCTAGGCGTACCGCCGGCGTCGATGCTGGAACGGGCACGTCGGTCCCAGGTGCCGTGCGCGGCCCTGGTGGGTGCTCGTGAGCACGCGGCCCGCCAGGTGGCGGCCGGCGTCGATGTCATCGTGGCGCAGGGCACCGAGGCAGGCGGCCATTGCGGCGAAGTATCGACAATGGTACTGGTCCCCGAAGTCGTCCGCGCGGTGCAGGGCAAGGTCCCGGTGCTGGCCGCCGGCGGTATCATGACCGGGCGGCAGATGGCCGGCTGCATGGCGATGGGCGCGGCGGGTGCCTGGACCGGTTCGGTCTGGCTGGCCACGACGGAAAGCGAAACCTCGCCGGTCTTTCGCGAAAAGATGGTGGCGGCGCGGTCCCGCGACACCGTCCGTTCCCGCGGCCGCACCGGCAAGCCCGCCCGACAGTTGCGCTCCACCTGGACCGATGCGTGGGAGGGGCCGGACAGCCCCGGCACCCTGCCGATGCCGCTGCAAGGCCTGATCAGCGAGCCAGCGATGGCCCGCGCCACTCGCGCGGCCGAACGCGGCAACCCCAAGGCCCGTGAGCTGGTCAGCTATTTCGTCGGCCAGGGCATCGGACTGGTCGACAGCGTCCTGACCTGCCGTCAGGTGGTGGCCGCGTTCATGACCGAGTTCGCCGAAGCATTGGACGATATCCAGCGTCTCTCAGAAGGAGGTTAATGATGGCGAAACGTTTGACCGATGCCGAACGGGCCGACCTGGGCACGGCCGCGCCAGGCTGGGCGCCGGCGCTCGACCGCGACGCGATCCGCCGCGACTTCAAGTTTGTCGATTTCAACGCCGCCTGGGGGTTCATGACCCGGGTCGCGTTGCTGGCGGAGAAACTCGATCATCATCCCGACTGGTCAAACGTCTGGAATACGGTGCGGATCGAGTTGACCACCCACGATGCCGGCGGCCTGTCGGACAACGACGTGCGGCTGGCGCAGGCGATCAATCGACTCGTCGACTGATGGACGGCATCGGCTTTCCCGAACGCACCGCGCTTGTGCGCCGCGCCGCCGCTCGGTTGTGTTTGCGGCTGGGCTGGGTGCCGTTGCACGAGGTGCGGCTGGCAAGCGGCCGGCGCGCCGACATCCTGGCGTTGCAGCCCGGCGGCCTGTTCGTCTGCATCGAGGTCAAGTCCGGTTTGCGCGACTACCTTTCGGACGGCAAATGGACAGATTATCAACTATTCTGCGACCAGTTCTTCTTCGCCGTCGACAGCGACTTCCCGCATGACATTCTGCCGCCGGAGACCGGCCTGATTGTCTGCGCCGGCCGCGAGGCGGATATACTACGCGAACCACTGTGTCTACGGTTGCCACCACCCCGGCGGAAAGCACTGCTGGAGCGCTTCGCCTGGCTGGCGGCCGGACGACTGGCCGCGCTGGAAGATCCAATGGGCGTTGCGGATCTCTCCCTCGCACTGAACGAGGATTGACCGAGACGAGATGACCGGGTCGCCGGCCCGGGGGTGGCTACGTTCCGAAGTGTTTGTCAGAGACATTGGCAATGTCAGTGAAGTCTTCTTGGATGGCTTCGTCTATACTGGCTCCGCGACGCACGACGCGGGCCACTGTTGTCCCCTCGACGTTCTACCGGCTGGCCGACGTCGGGCCAGACGGCACCTTTGACGGCAACCACGCGTCGGTCCAGCCCGACGCCATCGGCTCCGAGTCGCCGGGTTTGACCTCCGTCCGCCCCGGCCCCTTCCGCTGCAGAATCGTGATGGCGGTGGGCACCCTCACCACCTGGCAATCCACCGGCCCTTCGACCGCGTCACCGGCTCGGCGTTGCCCCAGACGAATCAGATCATCTTCCGTGCGGCACAGCACCGAACCAGCGTCCAGCCGCGGCCAGGCCTGCGGTTGAGCCTTGATGTCCGGCAGCCCAGATACGGGCTTTTTCACCAGCAGTCCCGGCGCATCGAGCTTGACATTGCTGTCGCCAGGCTGCGCGGCGGCGGGAACGACCACACCTGCGGCGCCGAAACCGGCCGCGATCAACAGCATCCGTCGAATCGGTGTCATCAGGTCTCCCTTCGTGTTGCAGCCGCGCCCTTTAGCGCTCAACGCACAAACTGGGCAAGCCGTGCGTTATTCACGCGTCACGACTCTTCCGCCGAGCGATCGGCATCGGGCCGACGGACCGCCGCGGCAGGATGATTTGCCGGCAATCGAGGGCCGCGTCCGAACAGCTTTTCGCGAAACGTCCCGACGGCATATTCGTGCTTGAACAATCCGCGCGCCTGCAGTTCCGGTACCACCAGCTCCGCAATATCGGCAAAGGTTCCTGGGGTCAGCGCATAGGCAAGATTGAAACCATCGATGCCGGTTTGCTCAACCCACGCGCGGAATTCCTCTGCGACCTCCTCGGCGGACCCGACCACCACCGGACCGCGTCCGCCGATGGCGGCGTGGCGAGCAATTTCCCGAACCGTCCAGGCGCGGTCCGGGTCGGCCGTCGTGAAGGCTTCCAACGCCGACGTCTGCGCGTTGGCCTTGTCGGTGAAGCGGACCACCGCGTCAGGGTCCATGGCGCCGAAATCGAGGCCGGTCCAGCCCGACATCAGGGCCAAGCCACCTTCTTCCGACACGTAGCCCAGGTAGTCCTGGTACTTGTCCTCCGCTGCCTTGGACGTGGTGCCGGTGATCACCGTCATCATGGTGAAGATGACGAGGTCCCGCGGGTCCCGGCCCGCGGCGGCGGCCCGGCGGCGCAAATCAGCTGCGATGCCGCCGACCACCTTCTTCGATGGCCCGTTGATGAACACGCACTCGGCGTGACGGGCAGCAAAATCGCGGCCGCGGTTCGACGCGCCGGCCTGGAACAGCACTGGCGTGCGCTGCGGCGACGGTTCGCACAAATGGATCGCATCGACCTTGAAATGCGGGCCGTCGTGCAAAATGCGGTGAATCCTGCTGGCATCGGCGAACCGGCGGCCCTTGCGGTCGCGCAGCACCGCGCCGTCCTCCCAGCTCGCCTCCCACAGCTTGTAGGTGGCCTGCATATAGTCCTCGGCCACGTCATAGCGGTCGTCGTGGGCGACCTGCTTCGGCATCCCCATGCCGCGAGCGGCGCTGTCGAGGTAGCCGGTGACAATGTTCCAGCCGATCCTGCCCTTGGTCAGGTGGTCCAGCGTGCTCATGCGCCGTGCGAACGGGTAGGGCAGTTCATACGACAGGGCGCAGGTGGCGCCGAAGCTCAGATGCGTCGTAACCGACGCCATGGCGGAGATCGCCATCAGCGGGTCGTTGACCGGCACCTGAACCGCCTGTTCGAGCGCGGTCCGGGGCGAGCCCTGGTAAACATCGTAGATGCCCAGCACATCCGCGAGGAACAGCGCGTCGAATTTCCCTCGCTCCAGCGTTTGTGCCAGGTCGGTCCAATACTCCAGCGTGTTGTAGCTGTCGGCGCGGTCGTCAGGGTGGGTCCACAGACCGGGCGACTGATGCCCGATGCAGCTCATGTCAAAAGCGTTGAGGCGAAGCTGCTTGGGCATCAGTGCATGGTCTCGTGGCGTGGGAACTGCATCACGACCAGCTCGACCCCGTCGGGCCCCGCGGCGGATTGAAACGCGGAGTCGTCCGGAAAGACGAAGGCGCACGACAATGCGGGCAGCGTCTCGCCGCCGTGACACAGGCTGCCGGCGGTCACGACCCAGTATTGGCCACGGCCTAGGGAGGGATCGGGACCGATTACCGCTTCGCCCGATGGGAGGCTGTACCGCCCGGCGGTCATGCCGTCAGGGTCGGGGCCCAGCAATGTCTCGGCGGGTGCGGTCGGCGCGGCCAGTGGGCCGGCGACGGACTCCCGGTGTTTGCGTCCGGCGATCGTCCGTAAGGCGACCCGGTTTTCGGGCATCCTCATGAAACGGGCTCCCGGATCGAAGCCGTTGCGCAGAGTGAAGTACCATACACCCTCGTCCCGGCTGGCCTTGATCGGCCCGTACGCGGTGTGAGCACCGGTGAAGTGCACCGTTACAGGGCGGATTTCATGCAGGCCCATCGTGCCATGCCCGCCCACGACAAGCTGGAATTGGTCCTGCTGATGATAATGCGCCTGGGCGACGCTGCCCGGATCCTGCTCGACAAGAAACGCCATCGGGAACAGCGCGTCGGGCGCCGGGTCCGGCGTGCCCGGCACCATATTATAGCGCGTGGTCCCCAGATACAGCGTGTGCCAAAATGTCACGCCGTCGGGGGCGGAGCCTCGACGGCGATTCACGCGGGCGGTTTCGGCGGAAGCAATCAGGGTCATGGCAGCGGCTTCCCTTTGCGATAGTCCAAGTTCTAGGCCGATTGACCGGCATCTGAAC
>DASYBP010000021.1:0-5438 GCA_036500715.1 Rhodopila sp. | reverse complement strand
GCATGGTCATGGCGTCGACGAGTTCCTTGTCCCAGGTCACATCCTTGTAGTCGTGGCTGACCAGGGCGGCGATTTCATCCCAGAACACCATGCCGTGCCGCTGGGCGTTGGATTTGGTCACGACGGTGAGGTGCTTGCGGGCGCGCGCGCGGGCAATATCGAAGGCGAAGCGCATGATGCGTTCGACGCCGCGGCGGGTGAAGATCGCGGTCTCGGTGGCGACTTCCTCGGGCAGGCCACGGTGGGTGCGGCCGCCCTGGCCGGCATATTCACCCTCGGAGTTTTCCCGCACGATCACCCAGTCGAGGTCGCCAGGACCGACATCGCGCAGCGGCGAGGTCACGCCGGGCAGGATGCGGGTCGGGCGAACGTTGGCGTACTGGTCGAAGCCCTGGCAGATCTGCAGGCGCAGGCCCCAGAGCGAGATGTGGTCGGGCACGTCAGGATCGCCGACGGCGCCGAAATAGATCGCGTCAGCGGTGCGAAGCCAGGCCAGCCCGTCGGCCGGCATGAATGCGCCGTGCTTGCGGTACCAGTTCGAGCCCCAGTCGTAGTGGTCAATACTTAGCTTGAAACCGCCGTCCTTGGAGGCGACGGCGTCGAGCACTTCCAGTCCGGCAGCGATGACCTCGGGGCCGATGCCGTCGGCGGGAACGGAGGCGATGCGATAACTGCGGGTCATGCGGCGGGGCTCCTTGCTGGGGTTGGCGCTGTTGGTAGCGCGGGCCGGGTGGGGAACCAAGCCTCGGCTGTGTTCTTGGATGTTCTCGCGCCGGTGACCGCAGCGAGACCGCGACGCATGGATATACTGTAGTACAAATCTAGTTGATCCGTGGTCGGATGGGGTTATGCTGTTCGTAATGGTGAAGCAGATCGGCGCCTTCCGATAACAGACGAATACGGATTTTCTTGAATTGGGGCGAGTAGCTCGAAGGGAAGCGGGTTCATGCGCAGCGTGCGAATTTTTGCTTTGCTTCGGCCACGGCAAGTCCTGCCGCTGATTCTGGCGCTGTCGCTGGGTTCGGCTGTGCCGACGCTGGCGCGGGCCGGGACGGCGGATCAAATCGCCTCGGTGGTGGCCAAGGTATCGCCTTCGGTGGTCGGGATCGTCGTGACGCGGCCGCCGACAACCGGCGAAGACGGTTCAGACCCGAAAATGGTGAGCGCATCGTCGGACAAACCCACCGTCGCCGTCGGTTCGGGCTTCATTATCGACCCGTCCGGTTTCGTCGCGACCAACAAACATGTGGTACTGGGTGCGACGGCGATATCCGTCGTCGCCGCCGATGGGGTGCGATACAAGGCGACGGTGGTCGGCATGCCGTCGAAGGTTGACATGGCCTTGCTGCACATTGACGCCAGGCGGCCGCTGCCGGCCGTCCAATTCGGCAACAGCGACAAGATGCGGGCGGGCGACACGGTGATCGCGATCGGGAGTCCGTTCGGGCTGGATAGTACGGTGACGGCGGGCATCCTGAGCGCGGTCAATCGCGATATCATGGAAAGCCCGTTCGACGACTACCTGCAGACCGACGCGGCGATCAATCACGGGAACTCGGGCGGACCGCTGTTCAATCTGGCTGGGGAGGTGATCGGCATGAACAGCATAATCATCGCGCCCGGCACAGGATCTGTGGGACTTGGGTTCGCCCTGCCGTCGAGCGACCTGCAGTTTGTCTTCGATCGCCTGATAAAGACCGGGCACGTCAAGGCCGGTATGCTGCCGGTCTACACGCAGCCGGTGACATGGATGCTGCATCAGGCATTCGCGACGCCTGACCTGCACGGTGCGCTGATATCCTATGTGCATGATGACGACGGGCAGATGATGCACGGCCAGATCAAGGCCGGTGACGTGATTCTTTCCTTTAACGGCCAGAAGATCTCGGACCCGCGTGACCTGGCGAGGAAGGCGGCGTGGGCGCCGATTGGCAGCGATGCGACGCTGGAAATCTGCCGGCATGGGGTGCATGAAAACGTGCATGTCACGATCCACGAATGGCCCGAGGACAAGCTTGCGTTGCCGCTGGACGACGCACGAAAACCGCTTGGGCTGGAACTGGCCATGGTTCGGGGGGCAAATGACCAGCCGGCGGTCGCGGTGGCTTCGGTCGATCCCGCCGGCACGGCAGCCGATGGCGGGTTCCAGAAGGATGATATTATCGTAGCGGTGCAAGAGACGTCGATCCGCGACCCTGAACAGGTGTTGCAGGCGCTCTCGGCGCAGGCGGCGCAGAAACGCCATGTCGCGGCGGTCCTGGTGGAGCGCGACAAGAAGCTGACGTGGATGCCGCTGGCGGTTCCGGAGTGAGCGGCAGCGATCGGCTGATCATTCCAGCCTGATCCGGGGCCCGTCGTCGCGCGCGGGCTCGATTTCTCCGATAATCGCCGCGTTGATCCCTTCGTCCTGCAAGGCTTGCAGACAGACCCCCGCTCGGCTGGCCGGGAAACTCAGGAGCAGGCCGCCGGAGGTTTGTGGATCGACCAGCAACGCGGTATCCGGGGCATCGGCCAGCGCGCGCCGATTGTCGGGCGCCAGGGTGCTTTCGATCCCGTGCGCCGCCAGCGCCCTGGCGCCTGGCAAGGCGGGGATGGATTCCAGACGCAGCACGGCGGCGAGGTTGGAGGCCTCCAGCATTTCTTGCAGATGGCCGGCGAGGCCGAAGCCGGTGATGTCGGTGCCGGCGCGTGGCCGATGCGCCATGCCGATTCGTGCAGCAGCGGCGTTCGTGGTGCGCATGGAGGCGATCGCCGCCATGAGCCACTGAGCGCGGGTGTTGCCCCGCATGTGGCCGGCGAGGACGATGCCGGTGCCCAGAGGCTTGGTCAGGATCAACTGGTCGCCGGGCTGCGACCCGCTTTTGCGCAGAATTTTGCCGGAGTCCACCAGACCGGTGACGGCGAATCCGAGCGCGGGTTCGGTCGCCTCGGCGCTGTGGCCGCCAACCAGAGCGCAGCCGGCTTCGTGCAGGATTTCGGTTGCACCTTGCAGCATCGCCGACAGTTCGGCCTGCATCTTACCGCTCGAGGCGTAGGGCACCGCGGCGATTGCCAGCGCGGTCCAGGGTTCGGCGCCCATGGCATACAGATCGGACAGGGCGTGGGCCGCGGCGATTTGGCCGAAGACAAATGGATCGTCCAGAAATGCCCGAAAGTGGTCAACAGACTGGACCAATAGCCTGCCCAGTGGCGGCTTCAGCACTGCGGCATCGTCGCGCGTTGTCAGCAGGTCCGGGGTCTCTTGGGTGGAGAGAGTGGCGAGTGCCCCGGCGAGGACCTGGGCGCCGACTTTGGCGCCACAGCCGCCGCAGCGCATCGCGACGTGCGGATCGGGCTCCATGCACATCTCGGTGTACATGCGCATCCAGCGACGGTCGATAAGGTCTTTCAGCCGGCTGACCTTGCGGCCCTGAAGCGCGATTCCGTTGCGCCACGCGACGGCGCGGCCATGACCCAGGCCAAGAATGACGAGCGCGTCCCGTTGGGGTCGCCAGGGGCTCAGGGGGCGTCCGGTCGCGGCGCGGCGCAGGTTATCGGCCAGGGGTCTCCCGGCGCGGACGGCCCAGACGCCGCCTTTCGGACGCGGATCGGCGTCGAGCGACGCGCAGTCCCCGGCGGCAAAGATATGATTGTGGCTCAGGCTGCGCAGATCGGGCGTGACACGGATGCACCCGGATCGGTCGCAGGCGACTCCGGAGTCAGCCAGAAACGGCGGTCCTTCGACGCCGGTGGCCCACAGGGCGGTCGCGACCTCGATATAGCTGCCGTCCGACAGCAACAGGTGACCGGCCTCCAGGGTCATCGCAGTCACGCCGCAAACCAGTTCGACCCCGGCATCGACCAGGGCCTGGCGAACGGTCCGGCGGGCGGCGGCGGGCGCAGCGGCGACCGGGTCCGGGGTGGCGGAAATCAGCATCAGGCGAAGCTGCCCGGCGAAGCGGACCGCGAGGGCCAGGGCCAGTTCGACGCCGGCCGGGCCGGCGCCAACGACGGCGATTCGGGCGCCGGGCGGCAGTTCCGCCTCCAGCCGGTGCAGTCGGTCGAGGAAGCCGCCGATCGGCTTGACCGGTATGCCGGTTCCATCCGGCGTGGCGGGCCTGCCGCCGACGTCGATTGACAGAAGATCGAAGGGGATGGCGGGGCGGCCGGGGACGGCGACCGTCCGGCTGTCGGGGTCGAACGCAGTGGCCTCGGCCAGGATCAGGCGGGCATTGGCGAGCGCGGCCAAGGGTGCGAGGTCGATGTGTGCCTGGCGGTAAGTGTACTCGCGGCGGATCAGGCCAGGCAGCATGCCGGAGTAGGGTGTCTCCGGTTCACGACCGATCAGGGTCAGGCGCACGCCGGGTTCGCGCCGCATGGCGAAGCGGCGGAGGACCTCGACATGGGCGTGGCCGGCGCCGAGCAGGACGATGTCGGTCTGGATCGGGCGGGGCGGTTGCACAGGGGGAGATTAGCGCGGCGGCAGCGAGTCGTCGCGGTCCGTCGGTTCGAAGCCGGCGGGCACTTCCCTGTGATCGGCCCCGGACTCCTCAGTGGAGGCGGCGTCTAGAATCCAGGCTCGAAACGCGGCTATGTTGCGCTTTTGATGACCGGCGCGTGGATAAACCAGAAAGTAAGCGAATTCCTCCAGCCACGCGTCCGCGGCCAGACGAACCAGCCGCCCTTGCCGAATGTCCGGTGCCACCATAGCGGCTGGCAGCAGTCCCGCCCCCTGGCCGGCAAGAACCGCCTGCAGCAGCAGACTGGAATCATCGAAGGAGGGGCCGCGCGGCGAACCAATGTCGGCAATCCCCTGGGCCTGAAACCACAGATGCCAGCCCTTACGCTCGGCGTCGTGCACGTGCGGCCACCGGGTCAGGTCGGTTGGGCTCGCCGGCATGCCGAGCGTGGCGACCAAAGCGTGGGAGGCTACGGGAACCATTTCCACTATCAGGATACGTTCGCTGTGCAGGCCGGGGTAGCGCCCAAGACCATGGCGGACCGCCACATCCACGCCATCGCGTGAGAAGTCCGCCAGCGCATTGGAGGTGACGACCCTGAGATCGATGTCTGGGTGCGTGCTCTGGAATGATATGAGACGCGGGACGAGCCAGGCGGCGGCGAAAAACGGTGTGACGCTGACCGTGAGGAAGGCTGGTTCGGCGGGCGCGGTGGCCCGGCGCGTGGCCTCGGTGATCTGGCGGAAGGCGTTGCGAATTGGCGGCAAGAAGGCTTGGCCCGCATCGGTCAGCATAATCCCACGGTTGACGCGCCGGAACAACGCGGTGCCGAGGTACTGTTCCAGCGCCTTCAGCATCTGGCTGACCGCGCCAGGCGTCACGCACAGTTCGTCGGCGGCGTGCTTTACCGAGAGGTGGCGGGCGGTCGCCTCGAAGGCACGCAGCGCGTTCAGCGGTGGCAACCGATGATAGGTCATTTAGAAATTCTCATCCGAAACC
>DASYBP010000020.1:0-1920 GCA_036500715.1 Rhodopila sp. | reverse complement strand
GCCGGAAGGCCGCGAGGCCTTCGTGGGCGCGCGGTGTGTCCGAGTGTCAATCGGCACGCAAAAGGGACCCCCTATCGGCGTCCAAAAGGGACCCCTTTCATTACGCTCTGCATGAAGCCATTGGTGTTTCTTTGTTCGGCTGAGAGGGGCCGTTTCTTCGCCCCGGCCTGATCTTCGCAGGGTGCGGTGTTTGCCGCGGTCAAGGATGGCCTTCAGGCCACCGCCTTGGCGGCGCGCAGCGTCCTTGACGGCGGCGAACACCGTGCCAGGCTTGGACAGGTCGGGTCTGGCGGATCAGGCGCGATTTTTGAAGCGCCAGCTTTCGTTGCCGGTCTCGACGATATCGCAATGGTGGGTCAGACGGTCGAGCAGCGCAGTCGTCATCTTGGCATCGCCAAACACGCTCGGCCACTCGCCGAACGCCAGATTGGTCGTCACGATCACCGAGGTCTGCTCGTAAAGCCGACTGATCAGGTGGAACAGCAACTGCCCGCCCACCTGGGCAAACGGCAGGTAGCCAAGTTCGTCGAGCACGACGAAGTCCTTGCGATAGAGATAGTCGGCCAGTCGCCCCTGGCGTCCGGACCGGCTCTCCGCCTCAAGCCTGTTGACCAGATCGACGACATTGAAGAACCGGCCGCGCGCGCCGTCACGGATACACGCCCGCGCAATGGCGATGGCCAGATGCGACTTCCCGGTGCCGGTTCCGCCCACCAGCACGACGTTGCGCTGATGTGCCAGGAAGTTGCCGCCGATCAGATCCCGCACCAAGGTCTCGTTGATCGGCGTGCCTGCAAATGCAAACTCATCGATGTCCTTGGCCAGCGGCAGCTTGGCGATGGTAATCTGATACTTGATCGAGCGCGCCTGCTTTTCGCTGATCTCGGCGCTCAGCAGGTCGCCGACGATGCGCTGGGGTTCGTGCTGGCGCTTCACCGCCGTGGCAATGATCTCGTCGAATGCCGCCTTCATCCCATAGAGCTTCAGCTCTCCCATGGCGGCAAGAATTTCGGACCGCTCCATCAGTGGACCCTCCTGAGGCTGTCGTATCGGCCGCAATCGGCGGCGGGCGCGTGCCGTAGCCGCAGCGCCTCCGGCGTGGAGATCGTGATCGGCGGTTCGGGTTGGCGGCGCCGGGCCAGAATGTTGATGATGACGTCGGAGGAGTGGACGCCTTCGCGCAGCGCTTCCAGGCAAGCTGCCTCGACCGCGGGCAGTCCGTCGCTCAGCACCGTGGTGAGGATGTTGACCATCTGGCGGTCGCCATCGGTAGCACCAGCCAGCTTGCGGCGGACCCGCTCCAGACCGGCGGGAAGGATCCAGTCCTTGAACGGTGCACCATTCCTCAATGCCCCAGGCTTGCGGGCGAGAACCGGCCCGTAGTGCCAGGGATCGAACACCGTCTGGTCGCGCCCGAAGCAGCGGCGGTGATCGCCGACGACCCGGCCATCCTGGCGCAGCTCGATCCGATCGGCGTAGGCGCGGACCTCGACGGGTCGGCCAACCGCACGTGCCGACACCGAGTATTTGTTCTTGTCGAACTGAACCAGGCAGGTTTTGGAGACGGCCGCGGGCACCTCGTGGAAACCGTCGAAGCGCCCAGTATATGCGACCAGGCTGGGACGTTCTACCTCAAACATCTGCCAGATCGTCTGCTCACGCCGTTCGGGGTGACGGTGCGCCTTGGCATAAGCGACGCACTGATCCAACAGCCAGCCATTTAGCTCGTCGTAGCTTTTGACCCGAAGTCGTGGGGAAAAGAACCGCTCCCGCACCAGACCGACCTGGTTCTCGACCTGACCCTTCTCCCAGCCCGACGCTGGGTTGCAGGCCACCGGATCGACGAGGTAGTGGCTGCACATCTGTAAGAAGCGGCGATTGTAGGCGCGCTCGCGGCCGACGAAGATCGTCTCCACCGCG
>DASYBP010000019.1:0-9141 GCA_036500715.1 Rhodopila sp. | reverse complement strand
CGGCGCATTCAAGGGCAGCATCTACATCTCGCAGCACAAGGCGATGACGTCGGCGAATTTTCCCTTCCCGACGCGCGCGCTGGGTGAGATCGCCTTCGGCAAGGACGGTAAGCCCGGAATGGTTCCCGGCATCGCCGATGTGCCGGGCATCATCACCTTCGCCGGCGGCCTGCCGATCATGGTCGGCGGCAAGAGCCACATCGGCGGCATCGGCGTCAGCGGCGGCACCGCCGATCAGGACGAGGAATGCGCCAAGGCGGGCCTTGAAGCCGCGGCGGACGATCTGAAATAGCAACGACCCTGGCGATTTGGTTGTTGCGGCAGGCGCTGCCGCAACAATTTCGCGGCGATGACGCCTATCCCCCAGGAAACAAACAAGCCAGGCAGCAGGGCGGCGAACGGACCCACCGCCCAGGACAGACATCGCTGGACGAACGTTACTCCGGCGATTTGACAGCGAACGCAGTGAATGGCGGAGGCTTCTGCGTCTTCGCCTTCGGGTCGAACAGATACTTCAACGGCACATCAAGCACATAGACGCCAACCTGCGCGAGCGAAACCGGCCCTTCGAAACCTTCCTTGACCGTCTTCACCGTTGCATCATCACCGGACACGGTGATCAGGTCCAGAAATCCCCTGGTTTCGCCCTCGACCATCAACAGCCTGTTGCCGGCCGCCCGCAGCCCGTCGGAGTGAAACAATGACCGCGAGGTCTTCAGTTTGGTGATCGTCCCGGCACTGCCGTCCGGCTTCACCGCGACGCGAAGCAAGCCCGTCGCCTTCGAAGATATTCGCATAGACCGACCCGTCGGGCAGCATTGCGATGCCATCCAGCTGGAACCCTTTGACATCCCAGCGCGCGTCGTGCGCCCAGATCTCCAGCGCACTCCCGCCCGGTTTCAGGCGCAGAATGTGACCGGACCGAGAATCCGCCACGTAAGCTGTCCCGCCGACGGCGATGTCGTTGCAGAACGCCTTCTGATCCGGCAACGTCGATTCTGGCAGAACATAGCCGGCTTTCGCCGCGCCGCTCTTCAGGTCAAAGGTCTTCAGTGCGGTGGGCGTCTCCCCGGTCGGCAGCGTGATGCCGGCAAAGCTCATGTCATCCGAACAGACATACAGTGTATTGGTCTTGCTGTCTGCCAGCACGCCCAGTGCCGAATCCAGCCCGTTGCTGCCTGGCTTGATCCATTCGCGCGCCTGCGTGGCGCCCGGCGCCGCGCGGAAGATCCTGCCGCCCGCCAGGCTGCTGAAGTACAGCGTGCCATCAGCGCCGGCGCTCATGCTCTCCGGGAAATCCGTGCTGCCTGATACCACGACGTCCGCCGCGCGGACTTGTCCGCTCGTGCCAAGCAGCGCGAGGACACACACTCGCGGCTGCCAGCCGCCGCAGCGACCGGAAGTTTCCCTTTGATTGTCGCACTGTTCTCTCTCTTCGAATCCTGTACGGGATATACCGCGATATCTCAGTGGATATAGCGACGGCACCTTAGCCGGACCGAGCACCGGCGTCCAGGCGGGGTCAGCGCCGTTTGGTCACCGCCGCGGCACGGCCCACCGCCACGCGCTAGAGACGCTCAGCCGGGGAGCCACCCTCCAACATCAATCATCCGCCTGCGTGGCAGCGCTGTCGGCCTCAGCCGCTAATAAAATCCCAGCGCAAGCTCGAAAGATCGGTGCCCCGGCACGCTATCGTCGGCGATCGAAGCAGCCTCCCCACCCTCCCTCGTCGTGTATTGTTGCAAATAATACTACTAAATATCCAACCCCGACGAACCACGAGCGTTCAGGTGCATACGGCATGTGGCGGCCAAATTCTTGGCGGCATCGCGATCTTCAAAGGTCGAATATGTAGCGGCTTCCTTCACCGTTACACCCGTCAGAAGTTCGGCTGAAACGACAACCGTTCTGTTTTCCGCCCTGTCGCCAATATCGAAGCACACACTATCCTGGTGCGAGACGCCATTCTTGGTGTACACGCTCCACTCGAGCGTATGACACGCTTGGTTTGTCCAGAGATCATACGTGACCACATCAGCAAACAACGGAATCACCGGCGTCTTGTCCTCATGACCGCCGACCGTGACGAGCCGCCGCCCTCTGAAGAACGAACAGTCTTGTGGCTGCACGTCGTCGGCGATGCCGGGAGCCGTTACCAGTGCTGCAACAGCGACCAATGCTACTCCAACGCCCGGTCTTTGCATCGAAATATCCTCAATAGATTTGCAAGGCAAAATCAGGCTCACCAGAAAAACTCCGGCGTTTGGCCAGAAAACACGTGGTGGCGGCCCGACATTGGCAGGCAAGCGCCAAGTCACTTCCTGCGGCCGGCCGAAACCATCATGCCTGAATGTCTGTCAGCCTATGATCACCGGGCGGTAACGCACTGGTAACGGGCCTCTGATCCGGCATATGCTTTGATCGGACAGGGGAACCGCGATGCGACACCGGATTTTGGTGGTCGGGCGTGATGCGGACATCCGCGCGCGTCTGGCGCGTTTGCTGAGTGCCGCCAACTATTTCGTTGAGATCGCGGAAAATTCCGCCCACGCACGTCGCTTCGGACACAAGGACGTCGCTCTGTCGGTAGTCATTCCCGCCGGGCTAGGCCCCAATATCGGCGGGCTGCTGGACGAACTCAGAACGACAACCGGCGGGCCGGTTCTGGTCGTTGAATCATCCCGCGGCCTGGTCGACCCTGCCTCGCGGATTCTGGATGCCTCTGACGAAGCTCTCTTGCTCGCTCGGATTCGCGATGTGTTGGAGCCTGCGCCCAAACCCAATGACCCTGCCCAAGTCCTGAGTTTTGCCGATTACTACCTGGACCTCGCCGGTCAAAGCCTGTTCAGGCAGACCGGCCAGGAGATCGCGCTCACCTGGGGCGAATATCGTCTGCTGCGCGCGTTCGTGCAGCGACCTGGCCGTGTGTTGTCCCGCGATGACCTGCTTCAATCCCTATCCGGACATAATGCCGAGACATATGACCGAAGCATCGATATGCAGGTCGTCCGCCTGCGCCGCAAGATAGAGCCGGACCCCAAACGCCCGAGCCTGATTATCGCGGTTCGCCGGGGCGGGTACAAATTCATCGCCCAAGTGAAAGAGATGGAGGCGGCAGTTGGATCAGCCCTGAAGGACCTGCAACCAGAGGACCGGCAAACCGAGTCTACGCCCGCACCGGAGGAGCGAAGGCAGGTCACGGCACTTTGCATCGAGTTGTTGTCCGCCACCGACAGCAGCGTAGCCGGGGATGATCCCGAGGAACTGCGAAGCAGCATCGAAGCCTACCGCCGGCAAGTCACCGCGATCGTCACCCGGCATGGGGGAATCGTCGGCCCCTGTGTTGCCGGCGAAGTGCTCGCTTACTTCGGCCACCCGATCGCTCAGGAAGACGACCCCGTCCGTGCCATACACGCCGGGCTCGCCGTTGCGGACTCGCCCATCGGCAATGAGGACACCCTGTCTGGCCTCTCCATTCGGGCCGGGATGGCGACCGGTCTTGTGGTGGCGCCCCAGGCAGGCGAGATCATTGGCGACGCGCCCATCGACGCGGCGCGCATGCGTACCCTGGCGGAGCCAGGCCAGGTCGTCGTCACGGCAAGTACGCGGCAACTGGGCGGCCAGCTATTCGCCTATCGCGCTCTTGGGCCGATGACTCTGAAGCCTATTCCCGGCGCGACGACCGCTTGGCGCGTCCTGGGTCCGAGCGCCTTGGCCAGCCACTCTGAAGCGCTATATGGCGGCGGGTCCACGCCTCTCGTCGGCCGCGTGGAGGAGCGGACCCTGCTGCTGCACGCCTGGCGGCAGGTGAGATCCGGTGAGGGCAGGGTCGTGCTGCTGACCGGCGAACCAGGCATCGGAAAGTCTCGCTTGCTCGTGGAACTCGAGCAGTGGCTGACGGCGGAGCGACATTTCAGTCTGCGTTATTTTTGCTCGTCCCAGCAGCAGGCAAACGCGCTGCATCCGATCATTGCGCGCTGGGAGCAAGAGGCTGCGTTCGCGCTCAGTGATACGGCGGAGCAGCGGTTGGAGAAGCTGGAGTCCATTGTTGCTCCGGACGGTTTTTCGCCTACCGAGATTGCGTTGCTTGCCGGGATGCTCGGGATCCCGACCGGCGAGCGCCATGCACAACCCGACCTCAGTCCGCAGCGGCGAAGAGAACAAACATTTGCCGTGTTGCAGCGTCGCCTCGCATGTCTTGCCCAACGCCGGCCAGTGCTGATGCTGTTCGAAGATATTCAGTGGATCGACCCTAGCTCCCTCGAATTCCTCGATATGGTGGTTAGCCAAATCACCGAACGCCCCATTCTACTGGTGATATCATTCCGTCCCAGATTCAGCCCGTCCTGGGTCGGTCACGCCGGGGTCAGTTTGGTCACGCTCACTCGGCTGGACCGGCGGCAGTCTACAGCACTTGCGGTGCAGGTGGCCGAGGGACGTGCGCTGTTACAGGCGGTCGTAGAGCGCATCGTCGCGCAGACCGACGGCGTTCCGCTGTTTATCGAGGAAATGACGAAGGCGACCCTTGAGGCCGAGCCCGATGGCTCTTACCCGGGATTTCCCGTTCCGAGCACGTTGCAAGCCTTGCTCAGGGCTCGGCTGGACCGGCTGGGACCGGCGGCGAAAGATGTCGCGCAAACGGGCGCGGCAATCGGCCGCGAGTTTGGATTTGGCCTGCTGGCCTCCGTCACCGATCGACCCGAACCGCAACTTCGCGAGGCACTCGATCGGCTTATAAATTCCGGTATGGTGTTCGTGAGGGGTGAGGCGCCAGGCTCCAGCTACGTATTCAAGCACGCGCTGGTGCAGGGAGCTGCCTACGATGCGCTGGTGCGCAACCGTCGTCAGCATCTGCACACCCGCATTGCCGCGAGTTTGGAAGACCGCTTCCCAGAGATCGTGCTGGCGCAACCTGCGCTGTTGGCCCAGCACTGTCAGGCAGCCGGGCTCTTGGAACGAGCGGTCGCTTATTGGCTGAAGGCCGGTCAGCAGGCGCTGGCCGGTTCGGCGATGACGGAAGCCGTTGCCCTGTTGCGGAAAGGACTGGATGTGCTGGCCGGTCTGCCGGACGGCCCGTGGCGCCAGCAACAGGAACTGGACCTGCAAGGTGCCCTTTGTGCGGCTCTGGGTGCCACGAAAGGCCTGGCAGCGGCGGAGGTTGGCGACGCCCTCGCTCGAGCTCGCGTGCTGGCTGAGCAGCTTGATCGTCAAGAGGACCTCGCGCCGCTGATTGACGGCCAATGGGCGTTTCATTGCTTCCGGTCCGAACACAGGCTTGCGCTTTCACTTGCCGGGGAGATCGAACAAATCGGCGTGGCGCGAAATGACGTTTCGACGCAGTTGCTGGGCCGTTTCAACCTTGGGATCAGTCGTTTCTTGCTCGGTGAGTTCGCCGCTGCTCGCGCCCTGCTTGAACAGTGTCTCGGTTTCGGCGATCCAGCACTGCGGGCGATTGGCGAAGGCCTGTCGATGGACCAATATCCCGGCACGCTCTCCTTTCTCGCGCTGACTTTGGCCCATCTCGGTTATATCGATCAGGCGCAATCACGGATACACGAGGCTCGGTTGGAAGCGCGAGGTCATGCCCATACGCTCGCCCATGTGCTCAATTTTGCCAGCTGGATCGACTGGCTTACGGGGTCACCGGAGCTGCCAAGGCACGCGGACGAACTTCAGACTGTGTCGACTGAGCAGGATTTTCCGCTCTGGTTGGGCTGGGCCTTTGCATACCGGGGACGGTGGTTGATCTCGCAAGGTCAAGCAGCAGAAGGCTTCGCGTTGCTCTCGCAGGGACTGGCTGCGGTGCGTGCGACCGGGGCTGTTGTTGCAACGCCGTTGCTGCTGATATGGCAAGCCGACGCCCACGGAATTCTGGGACGCCCAAGCGAAGGACTGCAATGTCTTGCTGAGGCGGCGCGGATCATCGAGACCACGGGGGAGCGATGCACCGAAACAGAACTGCACCGGCTTCACGGCGATCTGCTGAATGCCACCGGCGATCGATGCGGGGCGGAACGGCACTATCGTCTGGCCATCGCCGTTGCCGAGCGGCAAAGCGCGAAGCTGTTGCAATTGCGCGCGTCGGTCGGCCTCGCCCGGCTCTGGGGCAACCAGGGCCAACAGGCGGAAGCCCGCGAGCTGATCGTTCCGATCTTCGATTGGTTCACCGAAGGGTTCGATACGCCGGACCTGAAAGATGCGAGGGCAATGATCAAGGACCTGGCATGAGCGGGCCCATGTTCAGTTCGATCAACTTGCCCTCGATGGCGCCCAACCGGATGTTCGGGTGCCGTAACCGACTCCAGATTCCGGCACGAGAGTCGAATTTGCGCGCGGCAACCGGGCCGCGCGCCGCGGATCCGGCTACAGCTTCACTTCGCTGATCTGGATCACCGGCTGAACGCTGGAGTAGTTCGGAATATCGCCCATCAACTCGGCCGCGTGCGGCGCCATGGCAGCCTGAAAATCCGCCGCCGAATCAAACAGAAAATGCCCCATGGCGACATAGGCGGGCGGCGTGCCGGGGGCGCCGCCGGCCACGCCTTCCTCGATAGACATGCCCTTGCATGCCGCACCGAACTTGTCGCGCGCCATCGGCATGTGCTTGTTGCAATAATAGGCCATATCGAACTTGGTGTTCTCGCCCGCCGGGTACAGCACACTCACCTTGATCATCTGACGTCTCTCCATTTTGTTACGTTGCGCGCGCCTACGCGGCCGCAACATGTTAAATGTTAATCGCGACCATGCCCGCGCGCAGCAAAATGTCTTCAACTGCCGGCGACAGATTTGTCAACCTTGCGCGTGCGCAAGCAGATCCGCCTTCCAGCGATTCCAGCAAGTTATACCCGCATCGGCATCAACACATACAGCGCGCTGGCGTCACCCGCATCCTGCACCACAGTTGGCGCCGACCCGTCGGCAAAGCGAAACTCCACCTGTTCGGGGATCTGGTCGGTGATGTCGTTCAGGTACCGCGCCTGGAACCCGATCTCCAGCGGTCCGGCTTCGTATTTGACGTGGTCAGCGTCCAGTTCCTCGGTTGCGGTGCCCTGTTCAGGGCTGGAGGCCGACAGCACCAGCAGGTCGCGCGCCAGAGACAGCTTAACCGGGCGCGACCGTTCGGAGGATATCGCCGCCACCCGGCCGACGGCATCGGCGAAATCCTTTTTTCCCACCCGCAACACCTTGTCGTTGCCGCGCGGGATCACCCGCTCGTATTCCGGGAAGGTGCCGTCGATCAGTTTGCTGGTCAGCAGCATCTGGTCGGCACGGAACTGGATGCGCGTGTCGGACAGCGCGATTTCGACGTTGCCAGTCACCTCGTCGAGCAGTTTCCGCAACTCATTTACTGTCTTGCGCGGAACGATCACCCCCGGCATCGCCGCCGCGCCGTTCGGCAACGGCTCCTCTACGCGAGCCAGCCGGTGCCCGTCAGTGGCGACCGCCCGCAGCACCGGTGTGCCGTCGTTCTCGGCGTGATGGAGGTAGATGCCGTTCAGGTAGTACCGGGTCTCCTCCGTGCTGATCGCGAACCGAGTGCGGTCGATCAGCGCGCGCAGCGTCTGCGCGCTCAGGTTGAACTTGTGCGGCAGGCTACCGGCGGTCATCGACGGGAAATCCTCAACCGGCAGCACCGTCAGCTTGGTGTCATATCGTCCGGCCCGCAGCGCCAACTGCGCGTCGCCGCCGGGATGGTCGAGCTCGACCTCCGCCCCGTCAGGCAGTTTGCGAACGATTTCATACAGCGTCACCGCCGGCGCGGTGCACGCGCCGTTGCGGGTGGAGGCCGCGGGCACGTCCTCCACGATGGCGATTTCCATGTCGGTGGCCGTCAGCGTGAGTTTGCCGTCCCGCACCGCGATCATGACGTTTGCCAGGATCGGAATGGTGTTGCGCCGCTCCACCACACTCTGGACGTGGGCCAGCGCCTTGATCAAAGTGGCGCGGTCGGCCTTCAGCTTCATGGTCAGTTTCCTACTTAGGTCCGGCCCCCGCTTCTGGCCCCCGGACGGCGGGGAAGCAAGCGAATCGCGACCGCCAGTGTAGCAATACGGGGGAACCTCCGCCAAGGACCGTCATGCGTTTGACGGCCGTTGCGCCGCCGTTTTCTCGCTCCCGTCCCTGATCCGGCCGGCGCGGGTGGCATCGTGGCGACAGCACCCCATCTCTTACCGACAACTCTGGCCCATCACTCTCGCAGGGGACCTCCTTGATGGCCGCATCGGAAAACCTGCTGGGACGGGAAACCTCCCCGTATCTGCTGCAACATGCCAACAACCCGGTCCACTGGCGGCCCTGGGGCAAGGCTGCGCTCGACGAGGCTCGGGCGGCCGGCAAACCCATCCTGGTCTCCATCGGTTACGCCGCCTGTCACTGGTGCCACGTCATGGCCCACGAGTCGTTCGAGAATCCGGACACCGCGGCGCTGATGAACAGCCTGTTCGTCAACATCAAGATCGACCGCGAGGAACGTCCGGACATCGACCAGATCTACATGTCGGCGCTGAACGCGCTGGGCGAACAAGGCGGCTGGCCGCTGACGATGTTCACCACCCCGGACGGGAGGCCGTTCTGGGGCGGCACCTATTTCCCGCCGGAGCCACGCTGGGGCCGCCCATCCTTCCGGCAGGTGCTGCAGGGGGTCGCCAACGCGTATCACACCGGCGCCGAGGCGGTGACGCAGAACACCAAGGCGCTGAGCCAGTTCCTGGAGCAGCAAGCGACCGCGCGCGTTGGGGACGCACCCGGCCCGGCGCAACTGGAGGCCGCCGCCCAGGCCTATCTACGCATGACCGACCCGGTGCATGGCGGGCTGCGCGGCGCGCCAAAGTTTCCCAACCCGCCGATCTACCGGTTCCTCTGGCAGGACAGCTTCCGCAGCGGGCAGACACAGGGTCGGGACGCGCTGCACCTGATGCTGGAACGGATGTCGCAGGGCGGCATCTATGACCATCTCGGCGGCGGCTACGCCCGTTATTCCACCGACGAGATCTGGCTGGTGCCGCACTTCGAGAAAATGCTGTATGACAATGCCCAATTGCTGGAGTTGCTGGCCCTCGCCCACGCCGACAGGCCAAACGCGCTGTACGCGCAACGGGCGACGGAGACGGTTGGCTGGCTGCTGCGGGAGATGAGTGC
>DASYBP010000018.1:0-2485 GCA_036500715.1 Rhodopila sp. | reverse complement strand
TGAACCATCACCACAACCGGGGGAACCGCATGGTCCGTACACTGGCCGAGCGTCTGCGCGCACACGAACAACAGAAAGCCCGTCTCGCCGATCAGGAAGCCAAGCTCAAGACCGCCGAACGCAAAGCCCGCACCCGCCGTCTCATCGAAGCCGGCGGCCTGGTGGACAAGGCAGGCCTGATCGAATTGGAACCGAACGCGCTCTACGGCGCGCTGCTCTCGTTGCGTGACGGCGCCGACGACAAGAGCCAGGTCAGCAAGTGGGCCGCACTCGGCGGCCGGGCCTTCGACCGCGAAGCCCGCCTCCGCGACGAAGGCAAGGAAGCCATCGTCCTCACCTTCCCTGCCGCATTGACCAAGGATGTGACGACAACGCTGCGTGCTGCCGGCTTCCGCTTCAGCAAAGTCCTGCAGCACTGGGAGGGCCTCGCCCACTTCGGCGAGGCGGAGATGCTGGCCAGGGAACACGGCGGCGCAGCCCGCCGGGTTCCCGCCTCTGCCCCACCCGCATCCACGCCGGCGCTCGATAGCGCAGCGGAGTGAAGCCTGCCCCATCGCGGGGCTCGGCCCGCCGATTGATTGAACGCCAGGGGAAAGCATCCTGCATGGGCTGCCTGCAGCTCGTCCTCGCGCTGCTGTTCGGTGCGGCCAGACAGCGGTAATTCGCGGAAGGGTCGGGGCCGCGAATCGGTCGAGCCAGATAGTCTCCGATCGGATTGCCAGGAGGGAGTTCGCTTGAGCCAGACCGACGAACTCGCCCGGGTCAAAGCCCGGATCAAGGCGCTGACCGACAAGACGGTCGCCAACGGCTGCACCGAGGCCGAAGCGATGTCGGCCGCGGAGATGGTGGGACGCCTGCTCGAACGCTACGCGCTGAGCATGGACGAGATCGAGGTACGCGAAGCGCGCTGCGTCCAGGCGGATGTGCCGATGGGCGGCCAGCGGCGGCGGCCGATCGACGCGTGCGTGCCCGCGATCGCCCGCTTTTGCGACTGTCGCCCGCTTTTGCGACTGTAAGGTCTGGCTGGCTCGTGGCGCCCAGCCCAAACCAGATGATGACGACTTCGATTGGACACAGCCTGGCACCCGCTACGTGTTCTTCGGGTTCGAAACCGACACCACGCTTGCCACCTACCTGTTCGCGGTGATCGATCGCGCCATTCTGACGGAGGACGCAGCCTTCAGACGGGCCAACCCGACGCTGCGTGCGGTCCGCCTGCGCCGGGCGTCGGCCAGCTTCCAGCACGGTGTGGCGGCGCGGGTGGGAAATCGGCTGGATGAAATGCACCGCGCCCGCGAAGCCTCGGTCCAGGCCCAACGGTCAACCGGTACCGCACTGATCCTCGCCAGGCACCGGGTCGTCGAGGACGCGTTCCGCGACACGGACGTAAAACTGGTCTCGATGCAGGCCATCGGCCGACGCCGAATCGTGTCGGCGTTTCGCGACGGATGGCGGGCGGGCGAGCGCGTCAACCTGAACCGTCCGGTTCCGGGTGGCACACTGGATCTGATCGGCTGAGCGGCCCGCGCGACCGTCAACGCGGCCAGGTCTACGCCTGGGAGGACCGGTTCGTGGCACCGCGGGACCGAACGGTTATCGCGTTCGCCACGGCGAGAACCATGGTCGATGCGATCTGGTCGGACATGGACCTTCGCTATCCACCGGCCGTGGAGCGGTTGCCGCGACGGGCGACCACGACAATCGCCAGCGCCAATCGGCTGTCGATTTATTTGCCTGATCAAACGCCGGCATGGTGCCTGCTGCACGAACTCGCCCACGCCATGAGCACGACGCATGACGGGCGCTCGGACGGGCATGGACCTGTTTTCATGGGCCTATATGCCCGGCTGCTGATCCGCTACCTGCGCTTCGACGACGCGAGCCTGTTCGGCTCGTTACGGGATGCCGGGATCAGCGTCGCTCGGGATGCGCGCCCCGTGTTCCTTGATCCTCCCGGCCGGCCGCCTCTGGTGTAGGACGAAAGACGTCTGATGCAGCCCCGCCTCGTCACGCCCTGATGATCTCGGCCGCGGTGGCCATCAGCACCGGAAAGAACGAGCCGGCGGTCGGCAGGTCGCCAACCGGCAACTGCGCCTCACCATCGATCTCCGCGCGCTCGCACACCAAGCCCCGAACGGCGGCAATTACGGCGCCCAACTCGTCGGACTGAACGACTTCGTGCGTCTGGCCCTCCATAGGAACCTCATCAGCTCAATCGCCGCTCTTCAATACTGCCCCAGTAACTCCAGCAGCGTCACGTGGCCTGCACTTGGCCGCGGCTGTCCGTCCCGGGAATCGGGGTCGGGAGGGTTGCTTCCGAGAAGCCCGCTTATTGGAACCAACCGTCCCCGCCGTGACGCCCGCCAGTTCACGCCCCTGGCGGCCGGACCTGCGCCTTCAACCACGCCGCCGCCCGGGCGCTTCCGCCGGGTCGATGGGCCGGCCGCGCTCGACCTGGCGCTGGGCTTGCCGGCCAGGATCCGGC
>DASYBP010000017.1:0-21441 GCA_036500715.1 Rhodopila sp. | reverse complement strand
TGCTGGCCGGAACGATGAACGCGGTCGCCGGCGGCGGCTCATTCGTTTCGTTCCCGACGATGGTACTGGTCGGACTGCCGCCGATCGCCGCCAACGCCACCAGCACCGTGGCGCTGTTTCCCGGGACCATCGCCAGCACCTGGGCCTATCGGGACGAACTGCGCGGCGTTGCGGGTATCAGCCTGAAGGTGCTGCTGCCGATCGGTCTGACCGGCGGTCTGGTCGGCGCGATCCTGCTGCTGGTGACACCAGGGGCAGCGTTTGATCTGGTCATCCCGTGGCTGTTGCTGCTGGCGACATTAACCTTCATCGGCGGGCGTCACCTCGGCGACTGGCTGCGCCGGTATGTCCGCATCGGCCGGCCTTCGTTTCTGGTGATCCAGTTCATCCTGTCGATTTACGGCGGTTATTTCGGCGGCGCCATCGGCCTGATGATGATGGCGGTGTGGACGCTGATCGACGCGTCGGAGTTGAAGTCGATGGCGGCGACCCGCACCGCGCTGGTCAGCGCCGCCAACGGCGCCGCGGTGGCGTGCTTTGCACTGGCCGGTGCCGTACGCTGGCCAGTGATGCTGGCGATGATGGTCTCGGCGATTGCCGGCGGCTACTATGGCGCCCAGTTCGCCAGGCTCTTGCCGCCGGCGGTGCTGCGCTGGTTCGTCGTGGCGCTGAGTGCCACGGTGACGGTGGCGTTCTTTCTGCGGCGGTATTAAAAGCCCGGTCGCCGCACTCGGTCGCCTCTGGGGGGAAATCATGCAGGAGCTGGCGGGAAAGTCCGCATTCGTGACCGGCGGGGCAAGCGGCATTGGGCTCGCCCTTGGCCGAACCTTCGCGGCGGCGGGCATGAAGGTGATGCTCGCCGACATCGAGACCGCGGCATTGGAGATTGCGGTCAACAGCCTCCACGATGTCGGGCCGGACGTGCGTGGCGTCGCCTGTGACGTCGCCGATCCCACCAGCGTCGCCCGAGCGGCCGAGGCGTCGTTCGCGGCGTTCGGCAACGTCCATGTTGTCTGCAACAATGCCGGCGTCGGCGCTGGCAGTGGTATCGATGGCATTTCGCTCGACAATTGGCGATGGGTGCTTGATGTCAACCTGATGGGCGTGGTGCACGGCATTCACGCTTTCCTCCCGCATCTGCGCGCCCACGGCGAAGGTGGCCATTTCATCAACACCGCGTCGATGGCCGGAATGAACAGCGGCCTCGGCTTCAGCGCCTATTCGGCAAGCAAGTTCGCGGTGGTGAACATTTCGGAGGGACTGGCGATGCAGCTGCGCCCGCTTGGTATCGGCGTGACCGTTCTCTGCCCTGGGTTTGTGCGCACCCGAATCGCCGAGAGCGGCCGCAACCGGCCCCAACGTTACGGCCCGGCGCCGACGCCGGACCCTGCGAGCCCGGCGGGCCTATTCGCCGCCCGCCTCGCCGATCTCGCCCGCGCCGGCCTCGACCCGGCCGATGTGGCCGAACAAGTCATTGCCGCGATCCGAAACGACGAACTATACGTGTTTACCCACACGAGCGGGAGCTGGCGCACCGAGTTGCGGGAGCGATTTGCCGCCATCCTGGTGGCGATGGACGCGGCGGCGGCGCGCCACGGAACTTGATCGCCGCTCGCAGTCAGCCGGCGCAATCCGGCTATGGCGTGCGCGAGGCGGCATAGGCGGCGAGCGCGACCAGGTCTTCCTCGCTTAAACTGGCAACCACTGGCTGCATCAGCGCGGTCCACGATCCCGCGCGGCTGCCGTGCTGGATGTCGTAAAGCTGGCGAAACAAATAGCTCGGTGAACGGCCCGCCAGCGCCGGCACCGGACCCAGGCCGCGCAAATCCGCGCCGTGACAGATCCCGCACGGCACCGTCTTGCCGGCGCCACCGGTGGTGACCAGCGCCTCGCCGCGCGCCAGGCTGCCGGGCGGGGCATAGGCAATGAACCCAGAGCGGGAATCGCGCAGTTCCGTGCGCGCCACGTCCTGCGGCATCTCGATCACCCGGTTGCCGATCGGCTCGCTTTCACCGCTGCCATCAGGAACCAGCATGAACCCCAGGACGCGGGTTTTCGGCACGGCCGCGGCTTCCTGCACGCTGATCCAGGGGCGCGGCTTGAGCGATGCGAAATAGGCCGCCGCGTCGTTCAGCTCCGCGTCGGAGACACCGTTGGCGACGCTGATCATCAGTGTAGGCGGCAGACTGGCAACCGAACTGTTTCTCGACCCGTTCCGGAAGTTCGTCACCTGCCGCACGATATATTCCACCGGCAGCCCGGCGAGACTGGCATTTTCAGGCCGGCCTAGGCCGTTTGGCAGATGGCAGAACGCGCAGGCGAACGCGCCCGGCTTGCTGCCATGCCCCACCGGGTTAGGCATCGGGGGATGGTCGTCGGGATACCAGTCCGGCACGTTGAACAGGTCGCGTAGCTGCGTCAGGGTAAAGCCGGCGGCGCTGCCGGCCACGTGCCGCGTCAGGCCGTCATCCGGCGCCGGCTGCAGCCCCGGTGGGTTAACGGCATAAGCCCAACCGGGCGGCTCGGCACCATGTCCCGCTGCGCTCATCACCAGCAGCACCATTCCGGCGAGCACGACGAGAACCGATTGCATTGCTTCGCCCCTCACAGGTCGCCGGCTCAATGGGCAAAGACGTCCGGCTGCTCGTAGCCCAGCAGATCCAGCCGCGCGCGCGTCGGCAGAAATGCAAAGCAGGCTTCGGCCAAATCCAGCCGGTCCTCCCGGATCAGCGCCGCCTCCAATTTCGCCCACAACGCGTGCAGAAACAGCACATCGGACGCGGCATAGGCGAGTTGTTCGGCAGTCAGCTCCATCGCGCCCCAGTCGGACGATTGCTGCTGTTTGGACAAATCCACGCCCAGCAGTTCCTTGCAAAGATCCTTCAGGCCGTGCCGGTCGGTAAAGGTGCGGATCAGCTTTGCGGCGATCTTGGTGCATCTCACCGGGCTGACGGTGATGCCGAGAAAATACTGCAGCACCGCCACGTCGAACCGGGCGAAATGCATCAGCTTCACCACCGCGTGGTCGCTGAGCAGTTGCTTGAGATTGGGGCAGTCGAAGCCGCGGCCGCCGCGTTCCGGCGGGATGAGCTGCACCATGTGGGCATGCCCATCGCCGGCCGAGATCTGCACCAGGCACAACCGGTCGCGGTGCGGATTGAGGCCCATCGTCTCGGTGTCGACCGCGACCACCGGACCCAGCGTGACGTCCTGCGGCAGATCGTCACGGTGGAAGTGGATGGTGCCGTTCGGCATGAACTGTGTGATGCTCATGGAACCACTGGTGCCCAGAAGAAGACTCGAACTTCCACGACCTTGCGGCCACAGGTACCTGAAACCTGCGCGTCTACCAATTCCGCCATCTGGGCAACCGTCTGTCCGCGATCGCTGGACCACGGGTGGGCGGGCGATGTAGCCGTCAGCTGCGGCGGCGTCAACCGTTTCCAGCGATCATTGTGCGCGGTCTTGGGAGGTGCGCTAGTGTCCAGTCGCGGTGAAGCGTGAGTCGCGAAGCGATCACGACTGCCACGTGGATCGGCCACTTCAAACAAAGCGCGGCTGGATTGAGCTTCTTTGACCCGCGATACTGGCGCAGCGTATCAGACCGGCGCCCACAGGAGACAGAGAGCATGGCGACTCGGCGCGTGGCAACAGCGTTCGGCGGTTCGGGCTTCATCGGCCGCTATGTGGTCAAACGGCTGGCCCAGCGGGGATTCATTGTGCGCGTGGCGGTGCGCGATCCGGAAGCGGCGCTGTTCCTCAAGCCGATGGGCGCGGTCGGCCAGGTGGTGCCGCTCTACGCCTCGGTCATGAACGAGGCCACGGTGCACCGTGCGGTCGCCGGCGCCGAGGTCGTGGTCAATCTGGTCGGCGCGCTGACCGAATCCCGAGGGGCCTCGTTCGATGCGGTACACACCGAGGGTGCGGAACGGATCGCCCGCCTGGCCGCCGCCAATGGGGTGCGACAGCTCGTGCAGATTTCCGCCATTGGCGCCGATCCGGACAGTCCCAGCCGCTATGGCTCGACCAAGGGGAAGGCTGAACGGGCGGTGGTGTCGGCTTTTCCGACGGCGACGATCCTGCGCCCCTCCCTGGTGTTCGGCGTCGAGGACAAGTTCTTCAACCGCTTCGCCGAGATCGCCCGGATCGCGCCGTTCATGCCGGTGATCGCTGGTGACACGCACATGCAACCAGTGTTCGTGGCCGACGTGGCCGACGCGGTGATGGCCGCCCAGGCCTCCGACGCTGCGATGGGCAAGGTGTACGAACTGGGTGGCCCTAGGGTCTGGACGTTCCGCGAAATCCTGGCGTTCATCCTGAAGCAGACACGGCGTCACAAGCGGCTGGTCGACATCCCCATGGGGATCGCGCGCCTCCAGGCGGCGATTATGCAGCATATGCCGGGCAAGCCACTGACGCCAGATCAGCTGCTCATGCTATCGAAGGACAACGTGGTATCGCCCGGCGCGCTGGGGCTTGCCGATCTGGGCATTACGCCTACGCCGGTGGAACTGATCGTGCCAACCTATCTCAGCCGGTATCAGCCGGGCGGGGGCCGCCGGCCGCCCTTGCCACTAACGGCCTGACAGATCCCGCTCGGCGCCTGACCTTTCGGGCGAGCCAGCTGGAACCAGGCCGGCCCCACGGCAAACCAGCCCGAAGTTGCAAAAGCATCACACCGTGGCAACTTTTGCGTCACACACGGGCCGCCTGGCCATTCTTTTACCCCGCGGCGATTGACGTTCAAGTTTAAGCCGGTCTAGCGTTTGGTTAACGAAACACCCCCCGTGTAATGACGGGGCGATAGATAGTCGTAACTATGGGGAGTATTGGTCGCGCAAATTCTCGACATGGGGTTAAACATACAAACCTTGGCTCGATGGCGGGCGGCAGGGCCAGATTTTCTCTGCACCAGCATTTAACACCGGCAACAGCAGGGAAAATTTCAATGCTGTATCGTAATAAAACGCAGTGAGAATAAATAACCGCATATACGTGCCTTAACTGGAGAAAAAAATGGGTAAGATGCGTTATAGCCTCAGTATTGGAGCAGCGGCACTCGCGTGCGCGTGGACAGGGATATCGGCATCGGCAAATGCTCAAGGCATCCCTACCAGTTCGATACCAATGTTCGACTCGATCAATGCCATGGGTAAGTCGATGGCCGCCAGCGGCATCTACTTCACCCTCGGCTACATCGAAGACATCTCGGCGCTCGTCGCCGGGGGCCAGACCTCGAAGCAAGGCACCCATCCGATTGGACACGGCACCGCCGGCGTTACCTTCGATCTTGACACCATCGCGGGTATCCCCGGCGCCTCGCTGCATATCATTATCGAAGAACGTAACGGCAATGCGATCAGTGGATCCCCCGGCGGCGTCTCCCTCCCCTTGCAGGCCGATGCCGGTCCAGTCAAATATCGCTTGTCCGAGTTCTATTGGGAGCAGGGCTTCGACCAGGATAAGATCGACATCCAGGTTGGCCGCACCTCGCCGACGCTGGAGTTCGCCACCTCCGATATCTCCTGCGTGTTTGTATCCAGCATCCTCTGCTCCCAGCCGGGCACCTGGTACTTCGCCAACAAGAACGGCGCCTACCCAGCCGTGGAATGGGGTGGCCGCGTCAACCTTGCGGTTACGCCAGAGATCTATGTCAAGGCGGGCGTCTATGACGACTCCGCCGCAGAAACCAGGTTTACCAACGCTGGCTTCGATTGGAACACACAGACATCGACTGGCGTTTTCGCCATTGGCGAACTCGGCTATCTGACCGGTTTCAGCTCGGTGCAGCTTCCGGCGAAATACGACGTCGGCTTCTACTACGACACGTCACATTACAATGAGGGCGCCCAGGCCGCTAACCCCGGCCAGCAAGGTCAAACCGCTGGCTACGTACAGCTCCAGCAGACCGTTTGGCGCCCCGACAGGAAAACCAACCAGAGCCTGACACTGTTCGGCGGAGCTGTACTTTACGGCCAGGGCACCGCGTACCGTGGTCAGTACTATGCCGGCCTTTACGACCGCGCTCCGTTCGGGGATGCGCGGCCGCTCGACAGCTTTGGCCTGATCGGCACCCTACTCGATATCAATCAAACGGCCACCCGCACGGCGACCACCCCGGGCTCGCCCTGGTCGCGGAGTTGGATCATGGAAGCAAACTACGGCATTGGCCTTGCGCCAGGGGTAATCGTCAAGCCTTACGTCCAGTATGTCGTAGACCCGTTCAACCAAGCCACCCCGGCCCAGAAGTTCAACAACGAAGTGATCGTTGGCGGACAGATTTCTGTCGCACTCGATCAGTTGTTTGCATTCCCGGTGTTCGTCCCGCATTAGCCCGGGCCGATCGGCCACGGATGAGGGCGGCGGAGCGATCCGCCGCCTTTTTTGTCGAGGCACCGCTCCCACCTCGGCTGGCACCCATCCAATCGAACTTGGGGGCGATCGCCAGGGTTCAGTTCCGCGACCCGCCACGATGCGATCCGCTGGCCGCGGCAGATCGGATTGCAAAAATGTCACATCGTGGCAAGTTTCACGTCACATGTTGCAAGCGGCATCAATCTTTGCTCAAAGGCGATTGACGCGCCAGTTCTGGCCGGTATACCGTTGGTATAACAAAAAGTATCCCGTGTAACCGCGGGACAGAGTTACAGGGCAGCGGGTAGGGGATCGCGGTTGTACTAAGCAACAGCGGCATTACTAATGGTAAAGAATGTCGGTTGAACAACAAGCCACGACACAGCGTAAAGTCAGATCGCCCTCCATCCGGAAGCCCCGCGCAATGCTAACGCTATTAGCCGTGGGGGACACTCGATATGACGTCAAGCTTCCGCCGGGTCGTCCAAGCGCGTGCGGCGCCAGGAATGCCCTTTGTGGCCTGCCCGCCGCGGCGTCTGACGAATGTATCGAATTCGGAACCCTCGGTGTACGATAGGAAGGCGGTCGTTTCATTCTGATTGCCTAACGAAAACAAATGCAACAGGGTAAACGGAGTAACCAATGAAGAACATGCGGTTTGGCTTATGTCTGGGGGCGACGGCACTCGTGTGCGCGTGGACAGGGATCTCGGCACCGGCAAGTGCCCAAGGCATCCCTACCAGTTCGATACCGATGTTCGACTCGATCAATGCCATGGGTAAGCAGATGGCCGCCAGCGGCATCTACCCCACGCTTGGCTATGTCGAAGACTTCTCATGGCTGACCACCGGCGGCCAGGAGTCGAAGCACGGCGGCCATCCGATCGGACACGCCACCGCCGGCGTCACCTTCGATCTTGAGACTATCGCCGGCATCCCCGGGGCCTCGCTGCATGTCATCATCGAAGAACGTAACGGCAATGCGATCCAAGGTTCCCCCGCCGAGGTCTCCCTCCCGCTGCAGGCCGACGCCGGTCCGGTCAAATACCGCTTGACCCAGTTCTTCTGGGAGCAGGGCTTCGACCACGATCGCATCGACATCCAGGTTGGCCGCACCGAACCGACGCTGGAGTTCGCGGTCTCGGACATCTCCTGCCAGTTCGTGACAAGCATCATCTGCGCGCAGCCGGGCACCTGGTACTTCGCAAACAAGAACGGCGCCTATCCGGCGACGGAATGGGGTGGCCGCGTCAACCTTGCGATTACGCCAGAGATCTATGCCAAGGTCGGCGCCTATGACGACGATCCCGGCGGCAACGGCTTCCAGTCTGCCGGCTTCGACTGGAACACCTCCAAATCCACCGGCGTCTTCGCGATTGCGGAACTCGGCTATCTGACCGGTTTCAGCGCGGTCCAGCTTCCGGCGAAATACGATGCAGGCTTCTACTACGACACGTCGCAGTACACTCTGGGCGACGTGCCCAAAAACCCGACAAAAACAGATCGCGTTGCTGGCTACATACAGCTCCAGCAGACCGTTTGGCGCCCCGACCGGTCGACCAACCAGAGTCTGACCGTATTCGGTGGCGCGTTGATCTATGACAACTCCGCTGCCTACCGCGGGCAATACTACGCAGGGCTTTTCGATCGCGCGCCGTTCGCGTCGCGGCCGCTCGACACCATCGGTCTGATCGGCACCCTGGTTGATATCAACGTGTCAAACACGAGAACCGCAACCAGTCCAGGCGCACCCTGGTCACGAGAGTGGATCATGGAACTGAACTACGGTATTGGCCTGGCGCCGGGAGTGACGCTGAAGCCCTACGTCAATTACGTCGTGGACCCGTTCAATCAGGCCGAGCCGACCAACAAGTTCAAGAACGAGGTGATCGTCGGCGGACAAATTTCGATCGCGCTTGATCAACTGTTCGGCTTCCCGGTCTTCGTCCCGCATTAGCCCGGGCTGACCGGACAGGAACGGGGCGGCGGAGCGATCCGCCGCCCTTTCTCGTTGCGCTCGAACCGAAGCGATTCCACGCAGGGGCGATGCCACAACTCCGATGTAATCGGATATGATGCCCCACCGCCCGATTCGGGGCCACTTTGGTCGCGGCCCCTTGGGTCACGGCGCCCCGCTTGGTAGACGACGTCGCAGGATCGCTTCAGCATGATCGCCCAACTCACCGGACGAGTGGAGGCACTCTCCGACGGCACCTGCGTCATCGACGTGGGCGGCGTCGGGTATCTGGTGCAGGCATCGTCGCGCACCCTGTCCGCGCTGCCGCCGTCCCCCGCCCCTGCCAAGCTGCTGATCGAGACCCATGTACGCGAGGATGCCATCGTCCTCTACGGCTTTGCCGACTCGACCGAACGCGACTGGTTCCGGCTGTTGACCACGGTCCAGGGGGTCGGCGGCAAGGTCGCCCTGGCGATCCTGTCGTCGCTCTCGCCGCGCGACTTGATCGGCGCCATCGCCGCCTCGGACAAGACCAGCCTGACGCGGGCGCAGGGTGTCGGTCCCCGGCTCGCGATCCGGCTGTTGACCGAGTTGAAGGACAAGACCGGGACAATACCGACCGCCACCAGTGTATCGTACGCCTCGACGACCGCCTCGACCCCCGCCGACGATGCGCTGTCCGCCCTGGTCAACCTGGGCTACCGTCGCGCCGAGGCGCAGCCGGTTGTGGCCCGCGTCGCCGAACGCCTCGGCGACGCGGCAACGCTGGACGCGCTGATCCGTGACACCCTGAAAGAACTGGCGCAAAGGGCGGCCGGATGAGCAGTGAGCGTCCAGCGGGGGGGCCAAAAGGACAGCCAGAGGGGCGACCAGAAGGGCGAGAGGTCTCCGCCGCCCGCCAGCCCGAGGATGCCGCCGAGGTTTCACTGCGGCCGCAGACCCTGGCCGACTTCACCGGCCAGAAGGCGTCGCGGGAGAACCTCGCCGTCTTCATCCAGGCGGCAAAGGCGCGCGGGGAAGCGCTGGACCATGTGCTGCTGCACGGACCGCCGGGGCTGGGCAAGACAACCCTGGCGCAGATCGTAGCGCGCGAGCTTGGGGTCGGGTTTCGCGCAACGTCGGGTCCGGTGATCGCCAAGGCCGGCGACCTCGCGGCGATTCTGACCAACCTTCAGCCCAGGGATGTCCTGTTCATCGACGAAATCCATCGCTTGCAGCCGGCAATCGAGGAAGTGCTCTATCCCGCGATGGAGGACTTCCAGCTCGACCTGATCATCGGCGAGGGACCCGCGGCCCGCAGCGTACGCATCGACCTGCCGCCGTTCACGCTGGTAGGTGCGACGACCCGCGCCGGGCTGCTGGCGACGCCGCTGCGCGACCGGTTCGGGATTCCGCTGCGGCTGGTGTTCTACACGCCCGAGGAACTGCGCCGGATCATTATTCGTGGCGGGCATTTGCTGGGATTGCGGCTGACCGAGGACGGGGCGGCCGAGATCGCCGGGCGTTCGCGCGGGACGCCGCGGATTGCCGGGCGCCTGCTGCGCCGGGTCCGTGACTTCGCATCGGTCCAGGGTGACGCGCCGGTCGACCGTGCCGTCGCCGACGCTGCCCTCAACCGGCTGGAAGTCGATCGGCTCGGCCTCGACTCGATGGACCGGCGCTATTTGCGGCGAATCGCCGAACACCACGCCGGCGGTCCGGTCGGAGTCGAAACGCTGGCAGCGGCGCTGGCCGAGGCGCGCGACACGCTGGAGGATGTTGTCGAACCCTACCTGATCCAGGAGGGCCTGATCTTGCGCACCAGCCGGGGGCGGATGTTGGGCGAACCGGGATGGAAACACCTCTGCCTGAAGGTGCCCCGATCCGCGACGCCGCTGCTGGATGTGCTGGACAACGAGGCCCAAGGCTAAATGATTGCTCATCCGCAATCCATCCGCCACGACCCCTTGCGAGTTTATTATCAGGATAAGGATGCGGTCGGCGTGGTCTATCATGCCGCTTACCTGCGCTACGCTGAACGCGCCCACACCGAGGCCTTGCGCGCCGCGGGGATTCCCCACTCCGATCTGGTTACCCGCTTTAGCCGGATGTTCATGGTGCATCGCGCGGAAATAGATTATGTGCGCCCCGCGATCCTGGACGACCGGCTTGCGGTCGAAACGGAAACATTGGATGTGGGTGGTGCCGCCGTTCTATTGCGCCAGACCGTTCGCGGCCCGAACGGGATTTGCGCGACGCTGCGCACCCGGGCTCGCCTGCGTCCTGACCGGAGGAAACAAAGCGGCCCGTATCCCGCCTGCCTGGCGTGAGGGGATGTTGACCTTGCGTCGCGGCGTGGCGCAGTTGGCCGTCGATCGAAGACGTCGCCGTGGCGACCGAAGAAGGGGGATAGGCAGTGGATCGGGCAGTGGATGCGGTCAACCTGGGAACAGCCGGCGGCGATCTATCGCTGTGGGGCCTGTTCATACAAGCCGACATCGTCGTCAAGCTGGTCATGGTCGGCCTGCTGGCGGCCAGTGTCTGGGTCTGGGCGGTAGTATTCGAAAAATGGAGCACGTTACGCAAGATCAACCGGGAAGCCGACGGGTTCGAAGACCGGTTCTGGTCCGGCGGCAGCCTGGACGAGCTGTTCGACCGGGAGGGTGCCACTCCTAACAATCCAATGGCTGCCGTCTTCGCCGCGGCGATGGGCGAGTGGCGCCGCTCGGTCCGGGTCGCCGGCGCCGACATCTCGCACACCAGCGTGCGGGACCGAATCGACCGCGCCATCACGGTGACGGTGCAGCGGGAGATGGACCGGGTCGAGCGTTGGATGATCTTCCTGGCCAGCGTCGGCGCAACCGCGCCGTTCATCGGCCTGTTCGGCACCGTCTGGGGTATCATGCACTCGTTCTCCGCCATCGCGGCGATGCACAACACCAATCTGGCGGTCGTGGCACCCGGTATCGCCGAGGCGCTGTTCGCGACCGCGATCGGTCTGGTGGCGGCGATTCCGGCAGTGCTCGCGTACAACCAGATCAGCAACAGCCTGTCCCGGTTCGCCGGCCGTCTGGAGAATTTTGGCAGCGAATTCAGTGCGATCCTGTCCCGCCAAAGCGAGGAGCGGACCTGATGGCCCGATGCGAGGAGCGGACCTGAGCCATGGCGTTCACCCTGAGCAACGGCGGCAAGGCCCGTGGCCGGTACCGCCCGCTGGCGGAGATCAACGTCACGCCACTGGTCGACGTGATGCTGGTGCTGCTGATCATCTTCATGGTCACCGCGCCGCTGATGACCTCCGGCGTGTCGGTCGATCTGCCCAAGACCAGTGCGCAGCCGCTGAACAGCGACAGCGAGCCGCTGACTGTCACGATCAAGGCCGACGGTTCGATCTTCCTGCAGGACCAGGGGATCGACCTGGGTGATCTGGTCGCCAAGCTGCAGTCGATCGCGCAGAACAATCCGGAGCGGCGGATCTTCGTTCGCGGCGACAAGGACCTTGCGTACGGCCGGATCATGGAGGTGATGGGCACCATCACCCAGGGCGGCTTCACCAAGGTGGCCCTGCTGGCGGAACAGACCGTCGTGCCGGCGTCAGCGCCGGCCAAGCCCGCCGGCGGGGCGGGCAAATAGCGCCGCGGTCGATGCGCCCGACGCCTCTGCCTGGCCTGCCCGTCGTCGTCATGACCTGGTGATCGGCGCGTGCTGCAACAATTGTTTCGTGGCGGCGACCGCATCGGCGAGCGCGCCTCTGGCATGACCCCGCGGCTACGCATCGCACTGATCGGCTCGGCGGTGCTGCACGTGGTGGTGGTACTGGCGCTGCTGCTGGGTCTGCCCTCGTTTACGCCGGAGGAGGAGTCGCCAGAAACCGCCGTTGCGATGGTATTCCAGGGGACTGCACAGGCCTCGATGCAGGCACCGACTCCGGCCGAGGTGCCGGCGCCCGCCAAAGAAGCCTTGCCGCCCGCCCCACCGGTGGCAACGCCGCCCCGGCCAGATCCGGTCGAACCGCCGCCGCCTCCCCCGCCGCCGCCTCCGCCGCCGCAGAGCCGTGCCGAATCGGCGCCGCCAGCGCCGCCAATCCCGGCGCCGCCGCCGGAGCCGGCTCCGGCGGCGAAAGTCGTGCCGCCGCCGCCGGCGCCGCCGACACCGCCCGCCGCGACGCCGGCGAAACCGGAGCCGCCGCTGCCGGAGCCACCCCCAGTCGTGCCTCTGCCGCCGGCCCCGCCGAGCACCACGTCACAGCCGAATCCGACGAAGAATCCGGCGCCGGAGAGCAAGACGGTAGAGAACACGTTGGAGAAGCTGCGCCAGCAGTTGGCGCTGTCGCAACCGCCCAAAGGGCGTCCAAATCCTCGGTCCGGCGGGCAGCCGAACGGTGGCGGCAATCCGCTGGGGAATGACACCGCGGCTCTGAGCACAGATCAGCGCGGGGCGATCGGGGACCATGTGCGCGAGTGCTGGACCAAGGACGCCGGTGCGCTGGACATCGACAGGCAGCACGTTCTGCTGACCGTCACCACCGATGCCGATGGCGTCGCCCGCAAGGCGGTGGTGGCTGGGGATGACGAGGGGCGCATGGTCGACCCCCGGTTCCGCGCGTTCGCCGAACGCGCGAAGCGAGCGATCCTGGATCCGCGCTGCGCCAACCTGCCATTGCCGAACAACGTGCTGGGCAAGGTCAACGTGCTGACCTTCCGGTTTAGCCCATGAGGCTGCTTGGCTGACGACAATGGCGATCCGATCTGATCACCCGATGATGCTGCGGTTCGCGTTGCGTGCCGACCGCAAGACGTGGAAGACAATGGCATGATCCACATTCCGAATCCGTCTCTTGGCCGCCGCGGCTTGCTATCCACCGCCGCCGGCCTGCTTGCCGCCGCTCCGGTCCCAGTGTTCGGCCAGCCTGCTTCGCCCGCCGAGGGCGGCGGTCCGTCCGCGGTGATCGACGTCAACCGCGCCCGAACCGCGCCGATCCCGATCGCCGTCCCTGATCTGGGCGGCCCGGACGGCGCCTCGGCGCAACTGGGCCATGACATCGCCAGCGTGATCAGCGCTGATCTGGCGCGCAGCGGACTGTTCCGCCTGATCGATCAGGCGGCGTTCATCCAGGCCGGTGCGACGACCTCGGGCGCGCCAAACTTCGCCAACTGGAAGCCGACCGGTGCACAGGCGCTGGTGACCGGCACAACGACAATCGTCGGCGGCGGGCAGGTGCGGGTGGAATTCCGGCTGTGGGACATCCTGCCGCAAACGCAGATCCAAGGCACCGCCTACACCACTACACAGGGCAACTGGCGGCGGATCGCGCACATCATGGCCGACGTAATCTATGAGCGGCTGCTGGGCGAGAAGGGTTATTTCGATACCCGCATCGTTTACATCTCGGCCACCGGGCCGCGCGATCGACGCACCAAGCGGCTGGCGATCATGGACCAGGACAGCGAGAACAACCGCCTGCTGACGGACGGGTCCTGGCTTGTGCTGACGCCGCGGTTTCATCCGACGCGCGATGAAATCGCCTTCATGAGCTATGCCAGCAACCGACCGCGCGTGTATCTGTTCGACCTGACCTCCGGTCGACAGACCCTGCTGGGCGACTTCGCCGGGATGACGTTCGCGCCGCGGTTTTCGCCGGACGGCAGCGGTGTGGTCATGGCGGTGGCGAACGGTAGCGGGTCGGATATCATCGCCATGGATCTGAGCAGCCGGACGCCGCGCCGACTGACCGATTCGGGGGCGATCGATGTCAGCCCCTGCTACAGCCCCGACGGTTCGCAGATTGCCTTCGCGTCGGACCGCGGCGGCGACCAGCAGATCTATGTGATGGGAGCGGGCGGCGGTGACGCGAAGCGGATCAGCTTCGGTAACGGGCGCTATGCGACGCCGGTCTGGTCGCCGCGGGGCGACCTGATTGCATTCACCCGGTATGCGGGTGAGACCGCCAACTTCGCGATCGGCGTGATGCATCCGGATGGATCGGGCGGGCGCATCCTGTCCGAGGGCTGGCTGGTGGAAGGCCCGACCTTTGCCCCGAACGGGCGGGTCCTGATGTTCTGGCGCGAGACCCGGTCACTGGATGCGCGCGGGCGCGGGTTTTCCTCGCGACTTGTTTCGGTCGATATCACGGGCTTCAACGAGCGTCCGGTGGAGACCTCGACCGATGCATCGGATCCCGCCTGGTCGCCGCTGGGAACCTGAGCCGGCCGGTGCCTGGAATTTTGTAATGTTTGCCTTACAAAATGTATTGGCCGGCACTGATAAATCTCGGATTGTCCTTGCGTCGGGAAGGTTTACAAACTGTGGCAAAGGCAGTGCGAGACTGTGCTGCACCAGCAACACCGGTTGCAGGTGGTCGTAAATAGCCGGGGGGAACTTGACCGCTATCGGTCGAACACGTTAATCGCTCTCGCGGACGGAACAGATTACCGTTTCTTCCTGTGCGGGCCACGCTCGTGCATCGGATTGCACCCCATCCAGGGACGATTAGAAGATGTACATCAAAATCCTCGGCGCCATGTCCGCCGTCGCCCTGCTGGCGGCGTGTTCCTCCCCCGCCCCCGCCCCGACGCCTCCGCCGGCAACATCCGCGGGTATCGTGCCCGGCAGCCAGGAAGACCTGGTCGCCAATGTCGGTGACCGCGTCTTCTACGACTTCAACGTGTCCGCGCTACGGCCTGATGCGCAGAGCACGCTGGACAAGCAGGCCGCGTGGCTTGCCAAGTATGGCAGCGTGAACGTGCTGATCGCCGGCAACTGCGATGAGCGTGGCACTGAGGAATATAATCTGGCGCTGGGCAACCGCCGCGCCAACGCGGCCGCTTCGTATCTCAACGCGAAGGGCGTTGCCGCAGCGCGGCTGAGTACCATCAGCTACGGCAAGGATCGGCCGACCGCTCAGGGCTCCACCGAGGAAGCCTGGGCGCAGAACCGCAACGCGATTACCTCGGTTCGCTAGTATCGCGCATCAGAGAAGCGCGAGACGTCGCACCTTGTCTGAAGTGGCCGATTCACGCGGAGATCGTCGTCGCTTGGCGACTCACGCTTCACCGCGATCGGACACTAGCCGTTTGGCAGCGGGGTCGAGCGCCCTGCCCGAGGCGCGGCTGTGACGGATCGATCGGCAGGTCCGGGGGAGCGTTTCCCGCCTAGCGGCCGGTCTTTTTTTACGCCCCGATCGGGTCAGGCAGGGATGAGTTTGCGAGTTGGCGGCTGAGGTCCCATCTGCCGCAGCGTGCCGATCATCGTGCCGGCCCAGCGTTGGTTGTTACGCCCCTGCGGGGTGCCGGTGCGTGAGGGTAGTGCGCGTCGGCTGGCCGGCCGCGGTGGAATTCGATCGTGGCCCGGCTGCCTACCCCGCTAGCGGGGGCGATTTCCGCTGCTGGCTGGGTTCCGGCAGATCGCAGGCCAGGCGCTAGTTCGGCGCTTTTCTGGTGTTGAGAGCGGATCGGTGCGGACCATTGGCGCAGCCGCGGTAGCGGATTCGTAAGGATGCCCACATCTCGGGTTTTTTGCCTCGGGCGAAAACGCCGAGGGTCGCCATGCCGAGGCCGATGATCTGCGCGCCCTGCAGCATCTCGCGCATGTGCGGATGGCTTAGGCGGCGAGGGTGTCGAGGATCTCGGTGCGAGCGTCGGTCGGATCCTGGGCGCAGATGGTGGAGTGAGGCAGCAGGAGGAAGACATTGGCTTCAAGGAAGGCGCTGGGTTTTGCTGGCTCGGGGGTAATTATAAGACACACAGGATCGGATGAAATAGAAGGGCTTCGGGACGTCGTTGCGACTTTGTTCTAACGCTATTGAAGCATCGTGGGGAACCGTCGAGTATCCCGCGGTCGGAGGGTGCAGCGGCACGTGCTTTATCGGTTTGAAACAGCTTGCCCTAGGGAGGCGGGGGACAGCCAGCGCGCCGCATGGTGTCTGACGATTGAGGCTTTCGAGGAGGGCGGACAGAAGACCGGCAAACAGATCGCGCTGGTTCCTGAGGATCGCGCGGCGCCACCGTTGGATTGTGATGTCGTGCATGTTCGGCTCAGCGGTCTGCACCTGGACCGCCACGGCAAACGCGTGAATGCTGGCTAATCTAATCCGAACTTTACGGCCTTTTCGACGCAACTTGTTGATACGACTCAAAACCCAATTCGCGCGCTGTCTACGCTGCGGCCAAATCGACCCCCAGTAGGCTGAACGCCCGGCGCGCACTGGCGTTTGGGTGTTCTGAACGGTCCGAAGCGGACGGTGTTGCGAGTGAGTGTCGCCAGATCTCTGTCGAGCATCCGCGCTGTCGCCAGCTTCGCTGCCGGGTCAAGCAAGCGGGCGACGATGAGCACCAGCGCCAGGTCGCGGCGGCGTTGGAGCCCTCGGCGGGGCAGCAGATTAACGAGGCCGATACGCTGCGCGATGGTAAGGGCGGCGAGCACGTGACCATGCGGCAGCGAGCGGTGGATCTCGAAGCCGGTTTCGCCGACCGGGACAAGTGGATCGCCGCGCAGAGCGGGGTGTCGATGCGGTCAGCCGAGAGCTTGGAAAGGTTAACCAGAGTGCGGTTCTTGACCTTGCCAGCTAATTATAATTAGGCCAGCCAATCAATCCCTTCCGCCATCAGCTCGATCTGCCGGGCGATACGGCCCAGTGCATCTGCCTGGGCGTCGACGGGCCGGGGTGAGAGCAGCGCCTCCCCCGCCGCCAGCCGGCGCATTGATTGCGCCACCCAGGTCGCGCCCGATCTCAAGCGCCTCCCGCGACACCTGTCCGGCCTGCGCTGGATCGAAGTGCACCGCTGCCAGCCGTCCAGCACGGCGGCGCAGCGCGGCGTCCACCACCATTGCCGCCTCCAACTGTTGCCGGTTCGGCTTGCCGGGCTCCAGCAACGCGCGGGTGATCAGAGTTTCTTAAACGTTACTCGCCGTGCCGGCTGCCCGACGGGCCTGCGCAAGTGCTGTTGCGGTCGTCTCGCCCAGCAGCATAGAGAAATTGGTCTCGGCATATATCCCGTGGGCGCCGATTGCCTTCCTTGCCTCGGGCGCTACCAGATCGGGCTCGCGGCTCGGCCATAGCAGGAAATTCGCACCGACGGCAATCAGCCCCCCAATCATGGTCAGCGCTGCGCGCGCCGCCGCGATCGTCCATTCGCTGGTATCGGGCGCGCCGGTTTCCACCAGCACCACCACCGGCGGCGTCAGCGCCATCATGAACAGGCCAAAACTGACGGCCCGTACCGCAAAGCCAGACACCGACAGCAGGAACATGCCCGCGGCAATGGAGGCCGCGTAGTGCTGACCAGCCCCCTGCCGCGGCGATGACCCCTCCCGGAGCCGTACCGCCGATCCGCTCGAGCGGCCTCGTGTATGTCAGCGAGAGGTACGGCTGCATCGTCGCGACGACAGTGATGGTCAGCCAGTGGTCATACGGCGTGAACCAGAACATCTTGAACACCAGGGGCAGGGCGGCGGTGACCGCGGTGCACAGCGCGTGACGCAGCGCTGACGATTTCCAGCTCAGATTAGCCCGCAAGGGACCCATAATCCTCGGCCCCAAAGGAAGCGTCCGCCCTTGCGAATCGACGCCGGCATCAGGTTCGCAGGCACGGCCAAGGTCCGGGCGATGCGGAGTCTCTCGGTGATCAGGTCAATCACTCCGCGCAATGCTGACTCCACCGGCAGCAACGCCTGGTCAACAGCGATGCTGTCGAGCACGATCGAGGCTGCGGTGTGCCTCGGGATCGTCGGTCAACAGACCGCATCGCGGCTTATTCCCGCTTCCCCCGGAAAAAGTCGCGCAACAAAGTTTTCGCGGCAGTCTCGCGGATGCCGCCGATGATCTCGGGGCGATGGTGGCAAAACGGGCTGTCGAAAATCCGCGCCCCGTGGTCCACGCCACCGCCCTTCGGGTCGTAGGCACCGAACATCAGGCGGCGAATGCGGAACAGGCTGATCGCATAGGCGCACATTGGACACGGCTCCAGGGTGACGACCAGATCGCATTCAGGCAGGCGCGGGCTGCCGAGGCGAGCGGCGGCCGTGCGGAGGGCGAGGATCTCGGCATGTGCAGTGGGGTCGTTTTGCGCCTCCGTGCCGTTCCCGGCACGGGACAGGATCGCGCCGTCAGGACCCAACACGACAGCGCCGACCGGGATTTCCCCACGAGCGGCGGCGGCTTTGGCTTCGTCGAGGGCTTCAAGCATGGGGCCGTCGCGCATGGCGCGTTATAGCCGGTTGCTTGCGGTGCAGGGGGATTGTATAGCCAGCCCGTGAAATTAGGCCGGCGTAGCTCAGGGGTAGAGCAACTGATTCGTAATCAGTAGGTCCACAGTTCAATTCTGTGCGCCGGCACCACTTATCATATTGAAATACAAAGTAAAACGCGCGATTTTTGACTTCGGCATCCGATGCCCGTTTCCTCTGACGGGACATTGACAGGACGACCGGGCGAGAAACTTCCAACTCTATTCCCTGGCGCGGTATTCAACGGATGATAGTGAAGGCAGCCCGCTCGGCCGAAGGCACGAATCTTCGCCGGAGCGGCCCGGTTTTGGGGAGCGGATAGACCGCCGTCTCCGTCCTACCACGACCGGTGGTCAGGTGTTCACCGAAGTCGCGGGACGCCGGGCATCAAACTTCCTGCTGCGGAATAATCGTCCTGCCAATCGCGAGCCATAGCGGATCACCTTGCGCAGGCGTCGAGTTCCGCGCCGACACGTCGGCCAACCCGGCGGCCTTCATGTAGGCGGTAACGAGCCGCTGTTGATCGGCTCACCACGGGCTACCGGATCTGGTTACCTCGGCTCGTCAGACAGATACCCACGTCAGCGCGGATACTCACGTGAAGATCGCCACATTCAACATCAACAACGTGAATCGCCGGCTGCCCAATCTGTTGAGGTGGCTGGAGACAGCGCGACCCGACGTCGTGTGTCTTCAGGAACTGAAGGCGATGGATGCGGCGTTCCCGACGGCGGCGCTTCGAGAAGCCGGATACGGGGCGGCATGGCAGGGTCAGGCAAGTTGGAACGGCGTCGCGATCCTGGCGCGAAATGCCGAGCCTGTGGTGACCCGCCGGCGCCTGCCCGGCGATCCGTCTGATACGCAGAGCCGCTACATCGAGGCAGCAGTCGAGGGGATATTGATCGGCTGCATTTATCTGCCGAATGGCAATCCTCAGCCCGGGCCAAAGTTCACCTACAAACTGGCCTGGTTCGAGCGGTTGAAAGCCCACGCGGCCGAACTGGATGCGACGGGCCTGCCGGTTATCCTGGCCGGCGATTTCAATGTCGTGCCGACCGATGCCGACATCTACCCGACCAAGTCCTGGGCCAAGGACGCGCTGCTACAGCCCGAAAGCCGGGCTGCGTTTCGTCAACTCCTGGAGCAGGGATGGACCGACGCGATCCGCGCCTGCCATTCGACCGACCCTATCTACACCTTCTGGGACTACAAGCGCGATCGCTGGGCGCGGAACGCGGGCCTGCGGCTGGACCACCTTCTGCTCAGTCCGGTGGTGGCAAAGCGGTTAATCGATGCAGGTGTTGACCGGGACGTCCGCGGCGAGGAGGGGGCCAGCGATCATGCGCCAGCGTGGATCGTTTTGCGGCCAGCGCCCGTTGATGGCGGAGCGAGTGCTCGTCGGCTGTGACTTGGGCCACACCGATACCCTGCGACTCTTCGGGGCCATTCCCCGGTCACGTAGGTCGTATAAGCATCTTCCCAATTTCGGGCGATTGCCGCCTGTGCATCGTGCAGGGACAGGCGCCGCCGGCACATCAAATGGTTCAGCACCCCCTCCAACTCGTCCTTCTCGTCCGCTGTCCAGGTGTCGGCCGGATAGCGTGGCTCCGGCCAGAGATTGCGCGGATCATACGGCGCGCCTCCAAGGGATAGGGGTATGAGATGGTCTTCCTCGTAATGGGCTGCGCGCCGGTCCGCGTACCCCGCAATCTGCTGGCGCTTTAGCGCGTAGGTATAGTCCTGCGGTGGCCTGACCGTCCGGGTCCAGCCGTCGGTCGTCCCTTGCGTTACCTCCGGATTGACGGCGCCGGGCGTGCGCTGAGGATCGGGTAGGCTGCTCTGCGCCCACGCCGCCTCGATAAGCGTCGCCAGCACGACCGCGGCGAGAGCGAGTTTCATGCCCATACCGCGACGCGATTTGCCAACCATACCGAGGTCAATACCTTATACTTCTCACTTTTGAACCGTTGTCCTGCCAGAAGCTCCAGGCGTCCCCTTGCTTTTGCCAGACCATCAGCGCGCCGACCATCCGTGCTGTCCGAGGTTTCCCCGCCGCGGGGAGAACCCCGAAGGCACTAAGCGCCCCACGGTGGGCGCTATCAATTTGATCGAAAATGCCGCTGCTCGACCCATTCGGTTGCGATCAGGGGCAAAGCAATAGAGTGGCACATCTTCCCGAGTCACCCCGCATGGGCGGGAGGGTCACTGTCCCCACGGTGGGGACAATCGCCTTGGCCTCGACTTGGGCGGGACATTTGGCCGCCGCGGCGTCGGCCCCGACGTACTATACATTCTGCGTGTTGCGTCGGCCGGCCGACGCAACGGCCTCTACGTGCGGCGCCGCGCTCTGAGGCGTCGAACCGCTCAACGATCCCGACGGCGATGTCGGTCGCCTCGGCAAGATCGCCTGCCTGGGGTTGAGGTGTAATTCAGTGGCTTCATCGCCGTCGATGACCTTCCCCAGGGTGGGGAGGGGTCCCGTCTGGGATAGCGCGGCACGGTGCCGCGCTATCAATTCTCGGATCTTGGTCCGCCATGCAAAACCGAGGCGCCCGCCGAGATCGATATCGCGGATACGAGGGCGCGCCATGTTTATTTGTGCCGCACCGTTGTTGTGTCTGGACCATTGCGTGGTATCCCTGATCGGGCAAGTCTGTTCAATGAGTGTACGCCGCACCGGCAACAGCTTGCTTACTCTGCCCAACGGCCGTCGCAGTTACCGCTTACCTCTCCGTCGAAGGCAACCCGATGAACGGCCGGAACTCTCTTGTTCTCTCCAATCCGGCCGATGAAGCGTATGGCTTGATCCATGAAGGGTGCGGTGGGAGCGTTCAAAGCGCCGCATCGACCTTCTTTTCTAGCCTGGCAAACCGTTCGTTCTGCTCGACGATGATCCTGTTCTGTAAAGCGATAGCCCCCAAGGCTTCG
>DASYBP010000016.1:0-3049 GCA_036500715.1 Rhodopila sp. | reverse complement strand
ACGATCTCCTTGATCGGAAGACGCTGCTCAAAATATGCGCGCCGAACCCTGCCGATCACGTCCACCAATGCCATCCCCTAATACGTAAGCGCTGCGGGAGCGACTCTATTGATTGCTGGCTTGGCGTTTACGCCGATCTATTGCCGTTGGATGCGCAGGCGCTTCACGCGGTGTTTCTGGTAGGCGAGGATCTCTCGGGTAAACGGTAGACGTGGGTCGAATCGGAGGTGCGTGATGGAGGCGAACACCGCCTCAGCCGTTTCGGCTTGTGCCTCGAGGCGGCAGACGATGCCGCCTTCATCGCCCGCATAGCTGATCCAAGTCACGCTGCAGTCTGTCGGCATGGTGACGCCGCGTTGTTGGCGAAGCGTCATTTGCACTTCGGGGGTCAGGCGTGCCGGTATTGGCAAAGCTGCGCCGAGCCGCTCCATCAAGCGTTCGACTTGCTCGGGGTGGTCGATTGTCGTCATGCCGCCAAGGCCACGGCGGAGCTGTTCGGGTCGCGCCAATTCCACGGCAGCAGGTCTTGTAATTCGTGTGCCTTGGTGCGCCCCGAGACGATGCGTTCGAGCACATCGGTGAGCCAGGCCATTGGTTCGACGCCGTTGAGCTTGGCGGTCTGTATGAGTGTCATCGCAATCGCCCAGTGACGGGCGCCGCCGTCGGAACCAGCGAAGAGTGCCGCCTTTCTTGTCATCGGTATTGGCCTGATGGCGCGCTCGACGATATTCGAGTCCATCTCTACGCGGCCGTCGTCGAGGAACACCACAAGGCCGGACCAGTGCCGCAGCGCATAGCGCATGGCAATAGCAAGATCGGACACACCTGACACGCGCGGTAGATAATCTTCCAGCCAAACGTGCAGAGCCTCCACAATCGGTCGACTTCGCTCCTGCCGCTCCCGTCGTCGATGCTCTGCCGGTTGGCCCCGGATCTCGGCCTCGATGCGGTATAGCGTTCGGATGCGTGCCAGCACTTCGGCTGCAAATGGTGACTTGGTGGAGACATAGAAGTCGTAAAAGCCGCGCCGCATATGCGCCCAGCAGAATGCCAGGCGCACCGAAGCGTCGGCACGATCACCGGCCAACCGCTTGAAGCCGTTGTAGCCGTCAACCTGCAGCACGCCTTTGAAGCACGCCAGGTGCTTGGCCGGATGGGCGCCCTTGTGGTCCTCCGAATAGACATACGCAGCTGCTGGGTGGCTCTCGCCTCCCCACGGCCGGTCGTCGACCGCATAACACCACAGACACCCTTTCTTGGTTCGGCCACGGCCAGGGTCGAGCACTGGCAAGGAAGTATCGTCGGCGAACAGCTTGTTAGAGGCCAGGACAGTGGCGACGATCAGGTCATACAGCGGCGTCAACCACCAGCAAGCACGACCGACCCAGTTACTCAACGTCGAACGATCCAGCACCACACCTTGGCGCGCCAGCATCTGCGTCTGGCGGTACAGCGGCAGCCCGTCACAGAACTTGCTCACCACGACATGCGCGATCAGTGCTTCAGTCGCCATGCCGCCATCGATCGGCCGCTCGGGCGCCGACGCAACCACCATGACGCCGTCGCAGGTGCGGCACACATAGCGGGGACGACGCGTGACCCGCACCCGCAGCTGCGCCGGAGCGATGTCGAGCTGCTCAGTGCGGAGTTCTCCGATCACCTGCAGCGACTCGCCGCAACACGGGCAATCATGGTCTTCGATGTCGATCACCACCTCGTCGCGCGGCAGGTGAGCGGGCAACGCACCATGATTACGATGGGCTCGAGCGCCGCGCCGCCCATGCCGCCAGTTCGCAGCATCTTCGGCCGCCTCTTGCCCGGCTTGGTTCTCAGCAATCGTCTGTTCCAGATCTTCCAGCCCGAACTGCAGCTGATCATCGGTCAACTGCTCGGAACGGCGACCAAAGCGATGACGGAGCAGGCGCTGGATCAGCATCCGGAGCCTATCGTTCTCAGCGTGCAGTTCGCCGTGTTGCTGCGCCGCTGCAGTCACGACATCCCGCAGCATCTGCTGCAGGAGTTTCGCATCGTCCGGCAATCGTTCGAGATCAATCTGCACAGCAGAATGATGATCAACGACGCCGCGTCGACGCCAGCGTTTCCGGCGGGGGTCAGCCCATTTTCTATCCCGCCAGCAAGGGTCGGCGACGGGGCACCGGCGCGCGCCACTCGCAGCCGTCGAGCAACGCTACCAATTGCGCCGGCGATAGCGAGATCCGACCGGTTGTGGTGGCGGACGGCCAGTGGAATTGGCCTTGTTCAAGCCGTTTCGTCAGCATGCAAAGGCCGAGCCCGTCATGCCAGATCAGCTTGATCAGGCCAGAGCGACGGCCGCGGAAGGCATACACCGAACCATCGAACGGGTCCTCGGACAGGCTCTGCTGCACCAGCATGGCCAGTCCCACGGCACCTTTCCGCATGTCGGTGACGCCACAGGCCAGATAGACACGCGCACTTGCCGACAATGCGATCATCGACCATCCAGCGCGCCGAGAACGCGGCGCAAGGCCCGACCATCGACCGCCGCATCGACGCGCACCAGCACGCCACTTGGCAGCACGATCTCGATCAGCCCATCCGGACCTGACCTTGTCGCTGGCAGCGACCCAGGAACCGTTGGAGCCACAGGTTCACTGCCAGCCAGTGACTGCAGCACGGGAGCCAATTCGACCCGCGCGAAACTCGGCGCGGATCTGGACACCACCTGGGCCTGCCCTCCCAGCACCTGCTGGCGCCATGAATAAAGCAGGCCACTGCTGATCGCGTATTTGCGCGCCACCTCGCTCGGCGTCAGCTCCGGACCCAGGCTCTCCGCCACGATCGCGCGCTTCTGCTCCGGCGTCCAACTACGGCGGCGTTCACGTGCCAGAACCTCAATACGTCCGCGCCCGCTACCCTTACGACCTATCGTACGGACGTCCTCAACGTCCGCTTCGGCAATTTCAGGCGACAGTGCCTCCTCCATGACCGACTTCGATCACAACGAAGACCATCACCGCAATACGTCGCCGTCGCGCCGCTTACGGTCTGAGGACGGGAACATTCGGCT
>DASYBP010000015.1:0-18690 GCA_036500715.1 Rhodopila sp. | reverse complement strand
ACAAACCTGAAGCTGGCCTGATCGGCGACTTGTTTCGCCTTGGCGGGTGTTCCGGCCCGGTTTCGGACGGTGCCGGCCTTTTAGTGTGGCTTCAGATGCCGCGCTGACCCATGTTCTCGCTATTAGAACTGCATCACGCAGCGGAATTGGTCCACACCCATCTACTTGCCTCACCGCAAATCTCCTGGCCGCTGTTGAGCCGGCGCACTGGTGCCGAGGTTTGGGTAAAGCACGAAAATCATCTTCCCACTGGCGCCTTCAAGGTGCGTGGCGGCGTGATTTTCGCCAGCCGCCGGACGCCTGGGCGCGGTCTGATTTCGGCCACGCGCGGGAATCATGGCCAGTCGTTGGCCTGGGCCGGAGGCCGCTTCGGTCTGCCGGTTACGATCGTCGTCCCGTTCGGAAACAGCGCGGAAAAGAACGCCGCGATGGCCGCCCTGGGTGCCACGCTGATCGAACATGGCGTGGACTTCGAGGAAGCGCGTCAGGAGGCGTTCCGGCTTGCCGCCGTCAGGGACCTTGTGTTCGTGCCGTCGTTTGCGCCGGAACTGGTCATTGGTGTCGCAACCTATGCGCTGGAACTGTTTCAGTCAGTACCGGCGCTCGATGCCGTGTATGTGCCGATTGGTCTGGGGTCGGGAATATGCGGCACGATCCTGGCACGCGACCAGCTTGGCCTAGCCACTCAGGTAATCGGCGTCCAAAGCACTGGTGCGGACTGCTATGCCCGGTCGTTCGCCGCCGGCCGTGTTGTTCCGGGCGACCGGGCTGAGACCCAGGCCGACGGCATCGCCGTGCGCCAACCCGATCCGGAGGCGCTGCGGATCATTCTCGGCGGTGCCGAACGGATCGTCACCGTGCCCGATCGGCAGATCGCGGCAGCGATCTGTGCCTACTGGACCGACACGCACAACCTGATCGAGGGTGCCGGCGCGGCGCCGCTCGCAGCGCTGCTTCAGGAGGCGGATGCGATGCGCGGCAAGCGCGTGGCGCTAGTTGCCACCGGCGGCAATCTGGACCTGGCGCTGTTCCGATCGTGGGTCGTCTAAATGTCCGTCGGCGTTGCGATTTGTCACCTGAAAGTGCTGGCATTCGCCGATGTTCGGGCTATGTTACGTCGCGGAGATGGAGTACGCCACTTGAGGCGTCTCGCCGCCTCGAATACCAGCATGTGGGAACCGTTGAGATGATTCGCGCCATGTCTGCCGTTGGGGTCGTGTCGGTGTTTGCCGTCAGCGCCTGCGCCGTTGCGCCACCGCAAGGTCCGAGCGTTATGGCGTTGCCGGCGCAGGGGAAAAGCTTCGACGCGTTTCAACAGGACGATGCGACGTGCCGCGGCTACGCCACGCAGCAGACCGGCGGCGCTTCGGCGGCGCAGGCGGCGAACCAAAGCGCAGTGGGCAGTGCGGTGCTGGGGACAGCGCTGGGTGCCGGTCTCGGTGCGGCGCTTGGATCGGTTGGCGGGGCGGTGGGGGCGGGTGCGGCGATCGGCGGTGCGACGGGTCTGCTAGCGGGCAGCGCTATCGGTGCGGGCAATGCCCAGGCGTCAGGCGGGAACGTGCAGGCACGCTATGATACTGCCTATACACAGTGCATGTACTCACGTGGCAACACAGTACAGGGCTCCCCCGGCGGGTACGCCGGTGGCTACCCGGCTGGCTACTACTACCCAGGCCCATATTATGGTTACGGTTACGGTCCTGCGTACTATGGCCCCACTGTGGTGGTCGGCGGCGGCTGGGGTTGGGGTTGGCATCGCCACTGGTAGGATCTGGCATTTTGCTTGGGGTCCGCCGGGTCTATGCCAACTTCAGCGCGGCACGACCGGCCAGAATGAGCAGGACCAGCGTCGCGGCAATAAACAGAGCAAAGCGCAGCGCGACCTTGTTGATGGTTGCCTGGACCAGGCTGTGCGCCACGCGCAGCGCCACGTAGAGCCATGACAGGGTAACATCGAAGCCGGAGCCAGTACCGAGCACTGCAAGTGTAAGTGTGACGGCGTAGAATAATGTCGGCTGCTCCATGAGGTTATTGTAGTTGTCGGCCTTCCAGCGCACGGAGGCGGGTAGTTGCGCGTGGAACTCGGATGCTGGACGGGCGGGGTCGTAGACGACCTTGTTGCGCCTGATAGCAGGGATGCGCGTCACATACAGCCAGCCGCACATGACGAGCGTCCACAGCACCAGCGCTACTACGGGTCCCAGTATTGGGCTGTGCCGCACGTCGAAAGCCTAGACCATTTGGGGGCTGACCGTGCAGCCCGCAAAATGGTCTAGTATCGCGTATAGGAGAAGCGCGATACGTCGCACTTGGTTTGAAGTGGCCGATTCACGCGGCAATCGTGATCGCTTCGCTAATCGCGCTTCACCGCGATCGGACACTTGGTTCAGCCCGGATACGCACTACTGCCTGAATCCCTCGATCTCGTCCTCGGCCCAGGCGATGACCTGGGGGATTGTCTGGCCGTCGTGCAGGCGGGCGAACATCTGATTATGAATGCCGCGATTGTAGATCTGCACAGCGATCTCGGGCGGCGCTTCAGAGGCGGTGAGGGACGGCTTCTGGCCGCTGGAGGGGCGCAGCGGATAGTTGAAGACCGTTCCCTTAGGCGGCTCGACTTCTTCCCAGATCTTGAAGTCGTTCAGTTTGGCGTAGGGCGGCAGGTCGTAGCCTTCGCTGGCGATGTCGCGAGCCTCCACATTGTCCCGCTGCAACAGGAATTCCACCAGATCCTGGCCCGCGCTCTTGTTCTGGCTGAACTTGTAGATCCCCCAGAAAAAGCCGAGCGTCGGCACGAAGCGTCCCTTCGGGCCGGACGGCGCAGGAAACGTCCAGCAATCGACTGCCACATCCGGGGCATCGCGTTTGGCAACTGCCCAGGCGGATGGCGGATTGAAGATCAGGGCTGTCTTGCCCGAAATCAGGGCCCGGTTGTTGGAGGCGTCATCAAAGCTGACGGCATCGGGCGGATAAAACTTCACCAGCCGCTGCGCGTATTCCATTGCCTGGCGGGTGGCGTCGGAGCCGAGTTGTGACTTGCCCTCGGCGTCGATCAAGGCGCCGCCGAACGCGGCGAAAATCGCGCCGTGCACGTCGGTTGCGTCGGTGTTCAGTCCGCCGCCCATGCCGAGGGCGAACGTCATTTTGTCCTTGGCGGCGAGTTCGGCGTATTTCAGGAACGCTTCCCAAGTCCAATTGTCCTGCAGTGCGTTCTTTTCCTCTCGTGGTGGATACATGGCCTGGAGATCCAGACCATGTTTCTTGAACCAACTGATCCGCGCGCAAGGGGGCTTGGTCTGGGTCCCACTGCTGGTCGGCACCGCGACCCAATGTCCGCCGGCCTTTGCCAGGTAAGTGGCGACAGCGTTGACCTCGCCATTGGCGGCACTGAGGCGCTTCACCACGTCGTCCACCGGCGTCAGGGAGTCGGCATAGTTCTGCACGTCCCAGGATACGAAGGTCATGACGTCATGTCCGGCCTTGGCCTGGGTTTCCGCCGCCGGCGTCATTGCCAGTTTGCCTTGGGAGGAGGTGATGAAGTCGGCCGCGACTTCGACCTTGTTCTTTGCCGCCCAGGCATCGACCTGCTTCTGCATGACGGCGTTGGCACCGGGGACCCAATGGTCCCAGAAGCCGACACTGAGTTTGCCGGCGGCGCCGGCGGTTCGGATATGCACCAACGGCAGCGCGGTTGCGGCCGCGGCGAGCTTTACGGATTGGCGGCGTGAAATTGCCCTCGGTGTCAACATCTCCAGTCTCCCTGTGCGGCGCGCTCGTTTTGCTTGTCTGTCCCTTCTGAGGGACGTGCACTGGTTCTAGTGTGGTGGTTCCGAAGTCCGCCATACCGTGGATCATCTCCGGAGCTGACTTCGAAACCATTAACCACACTAAAAAACAATGCCTCGCTAGTGTCCTTATCGGTTCGAAAGTCCGTAAAGCGGCTGATCCACATGATGACGGACTTTCGGATCGGGACACTAGGGCATACTGGGGCCGCGGGGGATTCAAATCATGAGTGCTGGCCGATGCCGAGCAGGCTCGGGCCCGGAGGCGACTGAAGCCGCCGGGAGGCCGCAGCCAGGCCCGGCCATGACACGACCGGAGTGAAGCGGCCCGTTGTGTGTTACAGCCCTTCGAACAGGACAGTGGTGATGTAGCGTTCGGCGAACGACGGGATGATCACCACGATGCGCTTGTTGGCGAATTCGGGGCGTTTCGCGACCTTCAGCGCCGCCGCCAGGGCCGCGCCGGAGGAGATGCCGCCGGGAATGCCCTCGGTCCTGGCGAGACGGCGGGCGGCGGCCAGGGTTTCCTCGTTGCTGACCTGGATCACTTCGTCGATCGCCTCGGTATTCAGGACGTCGGGGATGAAGCCAGCGCCGATGCCCTGGATCGGGTGCGGGCCGGGTTTGCCGCCGGAGAGCACCGGGCTGGCCGTCGGCTCGACCGCGAACAGCTTCAGGCTGGGACGGCGCGGCTTCAACGCCTGTGCGACGCCGGTGAGCGTGCCGCCGGTGCCGATGCCGGAGATGAGCGCATCGACCTCACCGTTGGTGTCGTACCAGATTTCCTCGGCCGTGGTTTTGGCGTGGATGGCCGGATTGGCGGGGTTGCCGAACTGATCCGGGATGATCGCACCGGGGGTTGCCTCCAGCAGCTCCTTGGCGCGGGCGACGGCGCCGGTCATGCCTTTCTCGCGCGGGGTCAGTTCCAGCTCCGCGCCGAGGTAGGCGAGCATCTTGCGGCGCTCGATCGAGACCGATTCCGGCATGGTAAGGATCAGTCGGTAGCCGCGGGCCGCCGCGACAAAGGCCAGGCCGATGCCGGTGTTGCCGGACGTCGGTTCGATCAGCGTGCCGCCGGGCTTCAGTTTGCCGGAAGCCTCCAGCTCGACGATCATGTTGACGCCGATGCGGTCCTTCACGCTGGCGATCGGATTGAAGAATTCGAGCTTCAGTACGACGTCGGCGGTGATGCCTTCCTCGTGAAGGATTTTCGGGATGCGCACCAGCGGCGTGTTGCCGATGGTTTCGGCGATGCTGTCGTAGATGCGGCCACGCAACGGGCGGTCGAAAACGAGCGGCTGGTGTCCGGATGTCATGGCAGTTTTCCCTCTTGCGAATGCCGCCGGCGATGCCTGCCGGTGGTGTTTATCGCGCATAAAAGGCAAGAATTTTCAGTGCTGGCAAGGTGCAGGGCGCGAGAACAAAAAACGTCATCATCCGTGGTGGTTTGGTGAAATTTCTTTTCCCGCAGGCTCAGCGCGGCCCAAGGTCCTGCTGTGCTGCTTGGCAACCTGGCATTGGGACGTGCATCTATGGCGCATGAGAACGATACGTGCCGCTGCGCTGGTTGCCGTCGCCCTGGCGGCCCGCGCCGATCCTCTTCGCCCCGATCCTGCCCGCCCCGATCTTGTCCGTTCGGGCCCCGCGGCGTTCGGTGACTGGCGCGACGACTCCCCCGGCGTCGTGCGCGATATTGCGCCGGACGCTCTCCCCGTCCCTTTCGCCAGCCGGTCGGCATCGCAGACCGCATCGGTGATCGTTCGACCCGCCGGCGCCGGCCCGCATCTGCCGCACGGCTTCGAGGCAACCGTGTTCGCGACCGGGCTGGACCAGCCGCGGACGATGCACACCGCGCCGAACGGCGATATTTTCCTGTCAGAGGCGGGTGCCGGGAAGGTCCGCGTCCTGCGCCGCGCCGACGACCCGCGCAAGCCGGTTTCGGCCACGGTGTTTGCATCCGGGCTGACTTCGCCGTTCGGCATCGCTTTCTGGCCACCGGGGCCGTCACCGCGGTTCGTATATGTCGGCGAGACCAACCGGGTGGTCCGCTATCCCTATCAGAACGGCGACCTGCAGGCGCGCGGGGCGGCGGAGCTGGTCGTTCCCAGCCTGCCGACTGGCGGCCACTGGACGCGAGATGTTGTCTTCTCGCCGGACGGCAGCCACATGCTCGTGTCGGTTGGATCCGATGGGAACCTGAATCGGGACCTGAACGGACCGCCGCCCGCGGAGCTGCCGCTTGGCGCCGCCTGGGGCGATGACCTGGATCGCGCGGACGTACTGGAATTTGCCCCAGACGGCAGCGCCAAGCGTATCTTCGCGACTGGGCTGCGGAACTGCTCCGCCGAGGCGATTCAGCCGGCAAGCGGCGCCCTGTGGTGCGCGGTAAACGAGCGGGACGGGCTAGGCGATAACCTGCCGCCGGATTATGCCACGCGGGTGCAGGCCGGCGGGTTCTATGGCTGGCCCTGGTTCTACATCGGGGCCCATCCTGATCCGAGAATGGGCGGCGCGCGGGCCGACCTGACTGATCACGTCACGCTGCCGGACGTGCTGATCCAGCCGCACTCGGCGCCGTTGGGGATCGCGTTCTATGATGGCCCGCAGTTCCCGGCGGCATATCGTGGTGATGCGTTCGTGGCGCTACACGGGTCATGGAACCGGTCGCTGCGCACTGGCTACAAGGTCGTCCGGCTGCGGTTCCGCGATGGCCGAGCGACTGGAGAATACGAGGACTTTATGACTGGGTTCGTGGCCTCGGACCAGGCGGTGTGGGGTCGACCGGTGGGCCTGACCGTGATGCATGACGGCGCCTTGCTGATCAGCGAAGACGCCAACGGCACGATCTGGCGTGTCACCTACCGGGCCGCGCCATGATCGGGCACTCGGCGTCAGTTCGCTTCATCCTGATTACGCTGGTGATCGACGCGCTGGGCTTCGGCCTGGTGGTGCCGATCGTGCCGTCGCTGGTGCTGCAACTGTCGGGACTTTCGATTTCGGGGGCGTCGCAGTGGGTTGGGCTGCTGCTGATGGCCTTCGCGTTGATGCAGTTCGCCTGCGCCCCGGTGCTTGGCGCGCTCAGCGACCGATTCGGGCGCCGCCCGGTGCTGTTGCTGTCGCTTGGCGGAATCTGCGCCAACTATCTGCTGCTGGCGTGGGCGCCGTCGCTGATTTGGCTGTTCGTCGGACGGCTGGTCGCGGGGGCGACGGCGGCCAACGCGTCGACTGCGAACGCCTATATTGCCGACGTGACGCCGCCGGCGAAGCGTTCGTCGCAGTTCGGCCTGGTCGGCGCCAGTTTCGGGATCGGGTTCGTGGTGGGGCCGGCGGTGGGAGGCCTGCTGGGTTCGTACGGCTTGCGGCTGCCATTTCTGGTGGCGGCGGGGCTGGCGGGTTGCAATGTGCTGTACGGGCTGCTGGTGTTGCCGGAAAGCCTGCCGCCGGAGCGGCGGCGGCCGATCGATTGGCGGCGGGCTAGTCCGCTGGGGTCGCTGCACGTGGTGATGGCGAGCCGGAATTTGGGCCGCCTGGCAATCGCCTGGGGGTGTACCTGGTTCGCCCTGGGCGCGCTGCAAAGCACCTTCGTGCTGGCCAATGAGGCTCGGTTCAACTGGGACACACGGCATAATGGGATGGCGCTCGCGGTGGCCGGACTGGGGTCAGCCGTGGTGCAGGGATTGCTGGTACGGCGCATCGTGCCACGGCTGGGCGAACGGCGGGCGGCGATGATCGGTGCGACGATAACGGGGTGCGCGTATCTGTGCATCGGGTTGGCGCCGTTCGGCTGGGTGGTGCTGATGGGAATCGCGATCCAGGCCATGGGGGCGATCACCGGCCCATCGATCCAGGGCATGGTCTCGGCCACCGCCGCGGCCGATCGGCAGGGGGAGACGCAGGGGGCGTTGTCTTCGGTACAGGGGCTGACGGCGATCGTTTCGCCACTCGTCGCAAGCTCAATATTTGCGACGTTTACCGGTGCGGGGGCGCCTGTGCTGCTGCCGGGGGCGCCATTCATCGTGTCGGCTTTGACCTATTGTGTGGTGGTCTGGGCGGTGTCGGGGGTGCGACCGCCGGTGGCTCTGGTTGGAGCGGACGTCGCGGTTACAATGGCGTCGGCGACAGGAGGAAAACGATGAAAACGCGCGCTCTGAAGCGCCCGACGCCACATGCTTGCCGCCGGGTCGTCGCGCCGGAATCGGCGACCGGCGCTATTGTGCCAGTTCCGTTGTTCCCCTCAACCGTAGCTCCGGCCTCGCGTTGGCGTAGCGTTTCGCCAGCCAGGCGCAGACCATGAGCTGGATCTGGTGAAACAGCATCAACGGCAGCACAACCATCCCCACAGACCCGCTGGCGACGAGCACTGTCGCCATCGGTAGGCCGCTCGCGAGGCTCTTTTTTGAGCCGCAGAAAACGATGGTCACCTCGTCGGCACGCGAGAAGCCAAGCAGACGGCTACCATAGGTGGTGATCGCCAGCACGGCGCCGAGCAAGGCCGCATCGACTGCGAGGAGGCGGCCAAGGTCAGCGATGCCAAGCTGGTGCCAGATGCCTTGACTGACGCCCTCGCTGAAAGCGGTATACACTACCAGCAGGATTGAACCGCGATCGACGAGGCCAAGTAGCTTCTTGTTGCGTTGCGCCCACTCACCGATCAGCGGGCGGCAGAGCTGGCCGGCCGCGAACGGCAGCAGTAACTCCAAAAGGATGTCGCCGGCCCCTTTGATCGAGAAGCCGGCCTGCGAACGGAGCAGCAGGCCGGCCAGCAGCGGGGTCACAAGCATACCGAGAAGATTGGACACGGTCGCGGCGCATAGGGCGGCTGGGACGTTGCCGCGGGCGATCGACGTAAAGGCGATGGAAGATTGGACTGTCGAGGGCAGCACCGAGAGGAGAATAAGACCGTTCCAAAGCGGAGCGGTCAGCAGCACCGGCGCCACGGCCTGTGCGGTCAGGGCAAGCGCCGGGAACAACAGGAACGTAGCGGCGAGAATAATGGCGTGCAGGCGCCAGTGGCGGGCGCCAGCGAGGGCCGCTTTCGGGGCGAGGCGCGCGCCGTGCAGGAAGAACAGCAGCGCGATCGCCGCGGTGGTGAGATGGCCGGCGATGGCGGCGCCGGTGTCGTGTACCGGCAGCAGCGAGGCAACGCAGACCATGCCGACGATAGCGGCGATGTAGGGGTCGATCGGTAAACGAGCCAGCACCGACTTGCCGGGCATCGCTTGCATCCTCCTGCCTTTGCGCAGTGCGCAAAAGCTACTTATACACGATCGCGTCGGTCCCGGCTGTGGCGACTTAGGCGTAGCTCGTCTGCGTTCACCGGCGTGGAGAATGAGAACAACGGCCGCCCCGGGCGCGCCGAAAATCTCGGGATCGCGGGCGCTTATGCGGCCTTGCGCCGGAAGGCATCCAGGCTGCCGGCGTGAATCAGTTCGCTTGGCAGTTGATGACCGACGATGTCCTCGGCCAGGCGTCCGGCCTCGATCAGCGCGTCGAGATCAACCCCCGTGTCGATCCCCATTTCCTCACACAGCAGCACGAGTTCCTCGGTGCAGATATTCCCGGCCGCTTTCGGCTGGCCGGCGAACGGGCAGCCGCCCAATCCGCCGACAGTCGAGTCGAAGCGGGTGATGCCCAGCCGCAGCGCGGCGTGGGCGTTCGCCACCGCCAGACCGCGCGTGTCGTGCAGATGCAGCGCCAGGGTGATATCAGGCCAGCGGCTCCGCACCTCGGCGACGACACGCTCGATCCGGACGGGCGTGGCCCATCCCATCGTGTCGGCCAGCGAGAACAAGGTGATGGTAGCGCCGGTCTCTGCCGCAATCGCCAGCCCGTCCTGCAGGGTGCTGATCACCTGCGCGGGCATGATATCCCCCTGGTAGTTACAGCCGAACGCCGCCATGACGCCGATCCGGGTGACCGGAACGCCTTTGGACTGCTGCAACAGGCTGTGCTGTTTCATCGCCTGGATGTTTTCCAACGGGGTCCGGTTTAGGTTCTTGCGGGTGAACCCCTCGGACGCGGTCAGCGAGATCGACCCGTTGATCGTCAGCTTGTGTTTGAACCCCAGCGCGCGGTCGAGGCCGTTTCCATTAAAGAAAAGGCCGGTGTAATGAACGCCGGACTTGGCGGTGAAGCCCGCCACCACGGCTTCCGCGTCGGCCCAGCCGGGCACCAGCCGGGTGTTGACGAAGGAACAGACCTGAATATGGCGCAGGCCGGTCTCCGCCAACGCCTCGACCAAGCGGATCTTGGCGGCAGTCGGGATCGGGCCGGGCTCGATCTGAAAGCCCTCGCGCGGGCCTTCCTCATGAATTTCGACATGGCTCGGCAGATCGGTCACGGCGGCGGCTCCTCGTCACAGTTGGTGAGGCCAAGCCTATCCCGACGCTCTGTGGTGGCAAGCCGGGCAAACTGGCGCCTCGGGTCACCCCACGGGCCGGTCACAGGCGCGCTCACCGCCGCGGTCACATCGACGTTGAACAGCGGAATTAACCGCAAACCCACGTTCGACGGGTCGCCTTGCGTAGGTCCAGTCTCGACTTTACGTCTGGTGTGCCCAATTGTGCCACCGTGTTCACGTGATCCGTGAGATCGCACGCTATAAACACCCGGGCGCACATCAACACCGCGGAGATTCCCGTTCATGCCGTTCAAGGTCCAGGTCGGCCCGCCGCAGATCGCTATCCACCAGGCCATGACGGTCCTGGTCACGGAGGAGGATGGGCAGATCAACTGGCCCAGCGACAAGGGGCTGTATTTCTTCGACACCCGGCTGATCAGTGCCTGGTCGGTTTCTGCCAACGGGACTCCCTGGGAACTGATCAACGGCGGCGCGCTGAATTTCGACACCGCCCAAATCTTCCTGACCAATCAGGGGTTTCTCACCGAGGATGGCCCGATCCCGCGGCAGACCCTGGCGTTCGGACTGTCCAGGTCGATGCACCGCGGCCTGCACGAAGACCTCGATATCAGCAACTTCGGCCAGAAGCCGGTCCGCTTCAACCTCGAGATCGCCATCCGCTCGGATTTTGCCGACGTGTTCGATGTCAAGGCCAGGCGGGACATCCGCCGCGGTCATATCAATTCCGACTGGTCGGAACCGCGGCAGACGCTGCGCACAACCTACCGTAACGTGGATTTCTCGCGGTCCGTTGCGATATCGGTGGGGCGGGGCGACTCGCGGGCGGTATTCGCCAACGGAAGGCTGAGTTTCGAGGTCGGTCTGCCGCCGGGTGGCGTCTGGCATTGCTGCCTGCTGTACGAGTTTGCCGATGGGGACAAACGCTACCACGCGCCTAACGCGTGCGCGGTGCACGCCGAGGCCTCGCCGCAGGCGAAGGCGCACCGCGACTGGCGGCAGACGGTACTGAAACTGCGCACCAGCAACGAGGAGTTCTATCGCTTCTACCATCAGGCGATCGACGACATGTCAGCGCTGCGCCTGCCGATCGAGGGCACCGACCATATGGTGTTTCTGCCGGCCGCCGGGCTGCCGTGGTTCGTGGCGCCGTTCGGCCGCGACAGCCTGATCGTTTCTCTACAGAATATTCTCGTCTATCCCGAGTTCGCCCGCGGGTCACTGAATGTACTTGGCCGCTGGCAGTCCAAGGAACGCGATGACTTTCGGGATGCCGAACCCGGCAAGATCATGCATGAACTGCGATATGGCGAACTGGCGCACTTCAAGCTGATCCCGCATACCCCTTACTACGGCACCGCCGACGCCACGCCGCTGTATCTGGTTACGCTGCACGCCGCCTGGCGCGCGACGGGCGATCATAGGCTGCTGGAACAATACCTGCCCAACGCCGAGGCGGCGCTGAAATGGATCGACGATTATGGCGACCGCGACGGCGACGGGCTGCAGGAGTACCAGACCCGCTCACCGGTCGGATATGAGAACGTCGCCTGGAAGGATGCCGGCGATTCCATGGTGTACACCGACGGTCGGCCGGTGCGCGGCCCCAAGGCGCTGTGCGAGCTGCAGGGCTATGTCTACGACGCGTGGGTGCGGATGGCCGAGGTCTTCGATGCGCTGGGCAAGCCCGATCGCGCCGAGACACTGCGCCGCAAGGCAGCAATATTGTTTGATCAATTTAACCAAACCTTCTGGGATGAAGAGGCCGGCTTTTACGCCTTCATGCTGGACGGCGAAAAGCGGAAGGTGATGACAGTCGCGTCCAATCCGGGCCATCTGCTGTGGTCCGGCATTGTCCCGGCAGACCGGGCGGCCAGGGTAGTGGCGCGATTGATGGCACCCGACATGAATTCCGGATGGGGCATCCGCACGCTGTCCAGCGAACATCCTGCCTACAATCCATATTCGTACCAGAACGGTTCGGTCTGGCCGCACGACAACAGTCTGATCGCGCTTGGTTTTAAACGATACGGCTTCGCCGCCGAGGCCGGACACATCGCGCGCGACATCAGCGGTGCGGCCAGCCATTTCCTGTTGAATCAGCTACCGGAACTTTACGCCGGGGTGGCGCGCAACGGTGCCAACTTTCCGGTGCAGTACCTGGGCGCCAACGTGCCGCAGGCCTGGGCGGCGGGGTCCTGCTTCGCGCTGCTGCAGGCGATCCTGGGGATCCAGCCGGACGCTCCGAACGACAGGCTTTACGTCGACCCGGTGCTGCCGGAATGGCTGCCGGATGTAACGCTGATGGATCTTCGTCTCGGCCGGAGAACGCTGGATATCCGGTTTCGCCGTGCCGGCGAAAACACGGTGTGGGACGTGTTGCGCGGCGATGCCGACGTGGTCAGGCAGCGCGACTCGGTGATGGCGCGGATCGCCATGGCCGAAGGGACCTACGGCTGACGGGAGAGGCGATCGGCGCTAGGCTCGCGAGCTTCGGAGGAACCGTCATGAAAATCACCAGCTATGAAGCGACCATTCTGCGCATCCCGGAAGACGACCCTTTGGCGAACATGCCCGAGGAAGCCGGACGCCTGCGCCCGATCGTCACCCTGCGGCTGCGCACCGACAGCGGCATCGAGGGCATCGGCCTGACCCTCTGGGGCGGCAATATGACCGGCAGCCTGCGCCTCGCGGTCGATGAACTGGCCGCCCTGACAGTCGGCGAAGACCCGCTGCGCATCGAGCAGATCATTGCCAAACTCAACAGCGGGACCGGCGATTCCTGCGGACCCGGCGGCATCTATCAGTTGGCGCTGTCGGCGATCGACATCGCGCTGTGGGACATCAAGGGCAAGGCGCTCGACCAGCCGCTGTGGAAGCTGCTTGGCGGCCACCGTGACCGGGTGCCGACCTATGCTTCCGGGTCGCTCCGACGCGGGCTGACCGATGACCAGGCGCAGCGCGCCGCGCGGATCCTGGCGCAAAAGGGCTTTTTTGAAATGAAGACTCAGATGGCGCTGCCGGGGAACCCGACGCCGGCCGACGAAATCCGTCGAGTGCGCGCCGTGCGGGAGGCGATCGGGCCGGATATCAAGCTGATGTGCGACATCAACCAGCGTTGGCGCCCTGAACAGGCGATCGATATCGGCTCACGCATCGAGGATGTCGGCCTGTTCTGGCTCGAGGACGTGACGACCGCTGACGACTACGCTGGCCTCGCGCGGGTGACCGCCGCGCTGAAAACCCCCGTCGCGGGCGGCGAGTACGTTTGGGGCATCGTCCCTTTCCGCCACATGATCGAGGCCCGATCGGTCGATATCGTCATGATCGACATCTGCCGGGTCGGCGGCGTGACGCAATTCATGAAGGTTGCCGGCATGGCGGAGGCGTTCAATCTTCCCGTCGTCAGCCACGTAATGCCGGAGATGCTGGTGCATCTTGTCGCCGCCTGCCCGAACGGGCTCACCGTGGAATATATGCCTTGGATGCTCTGTCTCTACGAAGAGACACCCGCGCTTGAGAACGGCATGATGGTGCTGCCCGATAAACCTGGGTTGGGGTTGACGTTCGACGAGAAGGCGGTGGCGGCGTTCCGGGCATGACGGGGCGGTCGGCTGGCCGATCGGACCGGTGCTCAACCTCGCCGGTACATGCCCGGACCAGACACACAATTTTGCTTACGATCAAGATCCTATTAGTTGTTCGATCTAGTCAGCCCTGAGTATCGAATGGTCGCTGGTCTCACCGGGCGCCAAACCATGACGATTTCGACCATAGATCGGATACGGCTGGAAAGCATGCTTGGGATGCTTGGTAGCAATCATGTTGGCGAACGCGACAACGCAGCCAAACTCGTCGCGCAATTTCTGCGCAAGCGGGGGCTGACCTGGAGTGACCTGTTGGCACGCCAAGTGGCGGGGCGCGAGGCGACAGGCGGCGAAGTGGGGGGCGCAACCGGCCCTCGTCCGCGCCAGGCGTTCCACCAGCCATCGCCACGCGCGGCCTATGTCAGGCGAGTTCGCACCGGCACTGGCGATCTGCTTTGGCGCTGGTCCATGGTCATCGGCCTCGCTGCCGTGGGCTCGATGTCGCTGATGTCGCTGCTTCAGCTCAATGCCTCCGCCCAGAGGATGGTCGACGCTGCCGGGGGCGGTCGGTGCGCGGTGAGATCGCAGGCTGGCGGGTGGCCGACATGCGCATCGGCGGCAGGCGACGCGACCGCGGCCACAGCACTGGCGATCCCGGCGAAAGTGGCTGTCGCAGCCGGGAAACCGAAGCCGGGGCCGTCCTTCGCCCAGGGCGTGGCCGACCGCAAAGTCGCTGATTCATGGCATAAACTGGCGCCGCCGGGCCTGTGCAGCGGGCAGCTCGGTCCCGGTCAGGAAGATGTCAAATCGGCCTGCGCAAAAGCGGAAGCGCTACTGGCACAGTTTGATCAGCACCGGCGCACGGACGCCGAGTATCGACGCGGCTGGAACAGCATTCCGCTGTAGCAACCACCGTCACGGAAGGCATGCGCCCTTGGGACGCTGGAATCAGAGAAATACCCCCTCCGGATCGCCGTTGAACAGCACGCGCCCGACCGACTCGAAATGCGAATCGCGGGACTGGATTTGCTGCGACAGCGTATGGATGTCGCGGAAACGACGCTCGAACGGCGTGCCGCGGAAGATCGCGGAGGTCCCAGCGGCTTTGTAGACATAGTCGGCAACCTCAAGGGCTGAACCAATGGCATGGGCACAGCCGAGGCGCACGCGGACGCGGGCGCCGAGATCGATGGGGGCGATGTCGTCGGCGGCGTCCCAGGCCTCCTTGAGGATCTCGACCAGCCACGTTCGGGCCGACCCAAGGGTCGCCTCACGCCGTGCGACGTTGCTCTGCACGACCGCGCTGTCAGCGAGTCGCTGCAGAGCGCGGGGGCTTTTCTCCGCAGCCAGGGCGATGAACTCGTCGAGCATTGCGCGCGTGATCCCGAACGCCACCGCGGCGACACCGACCGCGTACAGCCCCTGCATAGTGAAGGCGTAGAGCGGTCCGTGGTCGCGTCGCAGCGCAGGATCCTCACGCGTGCCGCTGAACGCCTCGGGGACAAACAGATCGGCGACACGGTAGCCCTCGGACGCGGTGCCGCGCATGCCGATGGTGTTCCAGTCCTCGATCGGTTGGGTCTGTTCCTTGCGAAACAGCAGTGTCCGGACGGTTGGCCGGCCGAAGCGGTTCAGGCGCAGCGAGCCGTCGGGCTCGATCACCTGGCAATGCGCGCCCATCCAGGTGGCTTGCCGGCTGCCGCTGGCAAAATGCCACGCGCCACTGACGCGGTAACCGCCGGGTACTGCCTTCGCCTGGCAGTGGTTGGGCGGTCCCCAGGCAATCCAGGCCCGCGGATCGGCGAAGATCGCCTGCGCCGCTTCCAGCGGGATGAACGGCGCGATCAGGGCGGCGCTGTTGGCGACAAACAGGTTCCAGCCGACCGACCCGTCATGGCGGCTGACCTCCTCGATCGCACGCAAATAAGTCCAGGGATCGAGTTGATCGCCGCCAACAGAGCGCGGCAACAGGATCCTGGGCAACCTGGCGTCGAGGATGTGCGTCAGGAGTGGTTCGGGGATCGCCTGGGTGCGCTCGATCTGATCCGCTGCCGCTTCGATTTCCGGACCCAGGTCGCGGGCGCGAGCGACCGGGTCCGCGCCGGCAATCCCGAGGCTGATGTGGTTCATGGGCGCTCCGCGCGTCTTTGAGGGGTCGATTAGCGGGCCCGGGCGGCGCGATTGTCAATGTTCGGGGGTGGGAGTTGGGGGCGCGCCATCCCGACGAGCCCGGCTTGTCAGCCGAAACGATGGGAAATATGTTGCATGATGGCTAGACCACGCTGGCTTACCATGTCGCGCACTATAATGCATATCCGGCGATGAGGTCGCGCTCCGCCAATCTTCCCAGCCGCCGGAGTGAGGTGGCGGAGGCAGCCCGGCGGCATCCCTTCCTGGCGACGATGGGGGAGCAGGTGCGGACGTTGCGCGCGCGGCGCGGCCTATCGCGCAAGGCCCTGGCGATCGCGGCCGGACTGTCGGAGCGCCATCTGGCCAACCTTGAATACGGCATCGGCAACGCGTCCATCCTGGTGCTGCTGCAGGTCGCCGATGCGCTGGGGTGTTCGTTGGCGGAGCTGATTGGCGATGTGACGACTTCGTCGGCTGAGTGGCTGCTGCTTCGCGAGCTGCTGCAGCACCGCGACGAAGCGACGCTGCGTAAACTGCGCGAGGCAATCGGGGAGATGCTAGGCACCGGCGGTGGCACTGCGGCGCGCAGTCCGCGCGTGGCACTGATTGGGCTGCGCGGCGCCGGCAAGTCGACGCTCGGCCGAATGCTGGCCGAAGACCTGGGGCTGCCGTTTATCGAGCTAAGCCGCGAGATCGAGAAAATCGCCGGTTGCGGCGTCGCGGAAATCCAGGCTTTGTATGGGATGAATGCCTATCGGCGCTATGAACGTCGAGCGCTGGAGGAATCGGTACAGATTTATGCTGAGGCGGTGATCGCAACGCCCGGAGGGCTGGTGTCCGAACCCGCAACCTTCAGTCTGCTGCTCGCGCATTGTACCACGGTGTGGCTGCAAGCCAGCCCCGAGGATCACATGCGGCGGGTCGTGGCACAGAACGATCTGCGGCCGATGGCGGCCAGCCGCGAGGCGATGCAGGATCTTGAACGCATCCTCGCCGGTCGGGCGGCGTTTTATTCCATGGCGGGGTTGCGGGTTGACACCAGCGCACAGCCGATTGGACCGACATTTCAGACGTTGCGGGCGGTAGTCCGGCGGACCATTTTGCGGCCGGAGGATCCCCAGCAAGGCGCTGGGAAGAGCGGCACCGGTTGACCGGTTGTGGAGATATGCATTATATTGCCTAGAAATCCCAATGATCTCGTGCACGGCTTTGCATAACCCGAGGAAGCAGGCCCTTGAGCAACCCCACACCATCCGTCGACTACCAGACCCAGCCCTCACAGTACAAACACTGGAGGCTGGGTTTCGACGGGCCGGTGGCGACGCTCGCCGCCGACTTCGATGAAAATGCCGGTCTGCGTCCGGGCTACAAACTCAAATTGAACAGCTATGACCTCGGCGTCGATATCGAGTTGAACGACGCGCTGAACCGCATCCGCTTCGAACACCCCGAGGTCCGCTGTGTCATTCTGACCAGTGCTCGCGAGCGCGTCTTCTGCTCCGGCGCCAACATCTACATGCTGGGTGCCTCCAGCCACGCCTGGAAGGTGAACTTCTGCAAGTTCACCAATGAAACCCGCAACGGTCTCGAGGATGCCTCGAAATACAGCGGGCTCAAGTTCCTGGCCGCGGTGAACGGTACGTGTGCCGGTGGTGGTTACGAGCTGGCCTTGGCGTGCGACGAAATCATCCTGGTGGACGATCGCTCCAGTGCCGTAAGCCTGCCGGAGGTTCCGCTCCTCGGCGTGTTGCCCGGCACCGGCGGCCTGACACGCCTGACCGACAAGCGCCACGTTCGCCACGACCTGGCGGACATCTTCTGCACCACCGCCGAGGGCGTCCGGGGCCAGCGCGCGAAGGACTGGCGACTGGTGGACGATCTGGTTCGGCCGGCCGTGTTCGCCGAAAAGGTGCATGCCCGAGCGATGGAACTGGCCGCCGGCAGTGATCGCCCGGCCAACGCGAACGGGGTTGCTCTGGCACCGATCGATCGAGTGATCGAACCCGATTCGCTACGATATTCTACAGTTGCCGTGACGATCGATCGAGCGCAGCGTTCGGCGGTGTTCATGGTCAGCGGACCGAGTGGGCCGCAGCCAAGCGATATCGCCGGCATCGAAGCGGCTGGCGCGAGTTGGTATCCGCTGCGTCTGGCGCGCGAACTGGATGACGCGATCCTCTCGATGCGCACCACTGAACTCGAGATCGGCAGCTGGCTGATCAAGACCAGGGGCGATCTCGCCGCCGTGCTGCAGATGGATGCCACGCTGATCGCGCACCGGGATCATTGGCTGGTGCGGGAGACGATCGGCCTGCTACGCCGGACGTTCTCGCGTCTGGACGTGTCCTCGCGCAGCCTGTTCGCGCTGATCGAGCAAGGGTCCTGCTTTGGCGGGACCTTGCTGGAACTGGCCCTTGCCTGCGACCGCAGCTATCAGTTGGCGTTGCCAGATGTGGCGCCGAGGATCACGGTGACCGAGGCGAATTTCACCTTGTATCCGATGGCCACCGGACAGACCCGTCTGGGGCGCCGCTTCTACGACGAGCCAGCGGCGCTCGAACCGGTGCGGGCCAGGCTGGGTCAGAGCCTCGACGCGGAGGGCGCCTTTGCCCTGGGCATGATCACCGCCAACCCGGACGCGATCGACTGGGACGACGAATTGCGGATTGCGTTGGAAGAACGTGCCTCGTTGTCGCCCGACGCGTTGACCGGTCTGGAGGCGAACCTGCGTTTCAACGGGCCGGAGACCATGTTTACCCGCGTCTTCGGCCGCCTGACAGCATGGCAGAACTGGATCTTCCAGCGGCCTAACGCGGTTGGTGAGAAAGGG
>DASYBP010000014.1:0-50961 GCA_036500715.1 Rhodopila sp. | reverse complement strand
CCACCCGATGCAGTTGCTGCCCCTGGCGGAACCAGGCGTCGACCTGCCGAGATGCTCGTGAGCGCGGGAGTAGCGCTGAGGGACGGGGATCGCGCAATGATGGCATGGCAAGAGGAGGAGATAACTTCTGGGAAAAACACGGGAAGGAGGCGTGTGCGACGCTGCTTCGACAGGCCTGCCGGATCCCGTAGGCTGGCGGCGACGGGATGGCGTTGGAGACGATGAAGACCCCCTGATCAGGTTGGGACATCGGTGCGCTGCGTTGTTTCAGCGAGCGCGGTGACCCCGGACGCCTTGGCCTCGGTCATCCTGGTCGTCGGCACGCCGCGCTCAGGGACGACGTGGCTGGCCAAGATCATCGATAGTCACCCGGACGTGCTGTATCGGCACGAGCCGGACGAGACGCTGCCGGGCCCGCCGTCGCTGACCGGGGCCGCTCTGCCAGCGCTGCTGTCCAGATGGGCTGCCGATCGCCACGCTCGGTCGGTCACCAAGCAGCCGTTCTTTCCCAAGTCCTGGCAACCCGGCTGGGCGCGAACACTGCGGACGGTATTCGCGGGTGCCGCAAGCGCGGCGTCGCGTTTGCCGGCGCCATTGGATCGGTGCGGGCGGCTGCAAATACCGGATCTGATGCGCCGGCCGGCACCCCGACCGGCTGGGGCGTGGGCGCCGCGATCCTCCCCCGCACTCTACCGGCCAGCCGGACAATCTTCATCCTGCGACATCCGTGCGGCCAGGTCGCCTCGATGATGCGCGGCAATCGGCAACGGCAGTTCGACCTGAAGACCAAAAACACCAACATGCCGATCGACCAGACCGCCACGCTGGCTTTTACCGCAACCCATGGAGTCGACGAGCCCGCGTTCCAGGCGCTGCCCGATGCGGCGAAATCTGCATGGAGCTGGCGGACGTTCAACGAGCCGGCGTACCAGGCATTGGCGGCACAACCGAATTTGCATGTCGTCCTCTACGAGGCTCTATGTGCCCGCCCGCAGGTCTGTCTCGCCGGATACTGACGTTCGCTGGTCTCGACTGGAACGCGCAGACCGAAGATTTCGTGGCGCGTAGCACGCTCCACCGAGGGAGGGCCGGTTATTATGCGATCTTCCGCGATGCGGTTGCTGCTGCAGAGTCCTGGCGGAAGACAATGTCCGTGGGCGATCAGCGGGTCGTCCGATCGGTGGTTACCGCGTCGCCGCTGGCACGATTCTGGCCCGATCTGGTGTCAGAGTGACGACCCCGCGGGTAGGGCGCAGGGCGGCCAGTAGGCCGCGATTGCCACTTAACCACACTTCGATGATAGCCGCGTGACAACGGGTGACAAAAGCGGCAGACTTCATGCGTGAATATCCTTTCGCCCCCCCGAGCACGGCTTAAGATCGAGGTCGTTCACGACTTTGTCTGCCCGTGGTGCTACCTGGGCGTCCGCCGCCTGGTCCGGACGTTGCGTCGACGGCCGGACATCGCATTCGAGCTGATCTGGCGCCCGTTCCTGCTCAACCCGGACATGCCGCGGATGGGGATGCCTCGCCCAGACTACGTGGTACGCAAATTTGGCGGCGAAGACCGCGCTCGCCGGCTTTATGCGACGATCAGCGACGTGGGGCGGCATGAGGGCCTGGAGTTTCGTTTCGAGCGGATCCGGCGGACGCCGTCGTCGATCGACGCGCACCGACTGGTCCGCTATGCCTCGGGGTACGGACGCGCTGACAGTGTCGTGGAGGCGCTGTTCGCCGCGCATTTCACGGATGGGCACGATCTGGGCGATCATGGTGTGCTGATCGCGGTGGCAACCGCCTGCGGACTGGATCGGGTCGGGGTTCGCCGCTTCCTGGCGTCAGACACCGAGGCGGAAGGTGTTCACGCCGATAACTTGCGCGCGCACCGGTTGGGCATCAACGGGGTGCCATGCTTCGTCGTTGACGGCGCCCACGCCATTGCCGGCGCCCAAGAGCCCGAGGTTATCGAGCGTATGCTGGATATTGCTACGGTGGATGCTGTTCGTTTCTGAGGCGGCGGCCGAGACGGTTGCCGATCAACCGAGGCTCAGCCTAGTGTCCAATCGCGATGAAGGGTGAGTCGCGACGCGATCACGATTTCCGCGTGGATCGGCACCACTTCGCACAAAGTGCGACGTATCGCGCTTCCCTGATGTGCGATGCTAGCATCCGCGACGAAACCAGGGATGGAACCGTCCGATGAGTCCTGACGTCAAGGCTCAGCTCGCGCCGCACGGTATGTTGCGTGCGGGCATCAACATGTCGAATTTTTTGTTGGTCACCGGGCGAAGTGAGTCAGGCGATCCGGAGGGAGTGTCGCCCAGTATGGCGCGGGCGATTGCTGATCAGCTTGGGGTGCCGGTGTCGTTTGTGCCGTTCACCAAGCCGGGCGAACTGGCAGACCGGGCCGGACAGGATGTCTGGGACATCGGTCTGATAGGGGCCGAACCGGCTCGCGCGGAAAAGATCGCTTTTACAGCGGCTTATGCGGAGATCGAGGCGACCTATATGGTGCCGCCCAGGTCGCCGCTGAAGACGATTGCCGATGTCGACAGGCCTGGGGTGCGGATCGCGGTGACGGCGAGGAGTGCGTATGATCTGTGGCTAGAGCGAAATATTGCCCACGCCACCCTGGTGCGGTCGGACAGCTTGGATTCCGCTTATCAGCAGTTCGTGGCGGAGGGATTGGACGCTCTGGCCGGGCTGCGGCCGAGGCTGCTCACGGATGTCGGGAAGATGCCAGGCGCTGTGATACTGCCCGGTCAGTTCACCGCCGTCCAGCAGGCCGTCGGGACAGCGAAAGCGAATTTGGCGGCATCCGAGTGGCTGTGGGCGTTTGTCGAGGATGCGAAGACGTCGGGGACGGTGGCGGAGTTCATCGAGCGGCACGGAGTAACCGGACTGTCGGTGGCCCCGCCGGGAATCCCGGCCCGATAACATTCGGGGGTCCCACACCGGCATCGCGTCGGGATCAGAGCAACTTGGGTTCAACCTCCGCTCGTAGCCGGCCTGCAGTGTAGCACGCTCGTCTGCTCTGGCGATGTGAGCACACAGTCGGTCGAAGAAGTCCCGCGGGGACGTTGCCTTGGCGGCATCCCGTACCAGTACACGAGCCATCGGCCCGACGTGCACGACCCGCCTGGGCCGTGGCGAGCGGCTCTGGACCGATAGATCCGACGCCAAAGGTTCTCGGCGCGACGGTTTGGGGCGGGATCGTTCCGGTGTCGGGCGCCAGGGTCCGCTGGGCCGCCGCCTGTCCCGGCCGTCCACGGCCGCCTAGGCTCGGATCGACGCGGCCGCCGTCCAGCGCGCGCAGGAACAGGCTGCGGTCCACGGCAGCTTGCGCGCGAGCGAGGCATAAAGCTCGTCTGGGGTTGCGGCCTGTTCGGCGGCCCGCGCCACCACGCGTCGCGCCATTGGCCCCACGAAGCGCGCCAGGCTGCTTTCAACACGTTGCAGCAAGATAGGATCGACCGCCGTCGGCCGAGTCGGTTGCGCGAGCATCACGACCGCAGCTCCGGGATCGTTCTCTGCCGCGATCTCCGTCCCCGAGGCGGCTTGCATCGCCGCGGCGAACGCGTCCGCGGTCTGGAAGGCAGTCGCCCGATCTTTCCCCAGCGCCCGCTACAGCACCGGAATGAACCGCTGACTGCCGGCAGCCGTGACGAGCGTCATACCGGCGGCGTTGGGCGCGGATAGCCGCATCGCCGTCTCGCTGACCATCCGCCCGGCGAAGGGCGGGCGACTCGCCAGCATCTCGCATAGGATCGCGCCAACCGCGAACAGGTCGGCACGGCGGTCGACCCTGTCATCAGTCAGTTATTCGGGCGCAATGTAGCTTGGCGTGCCGAGCATAACGCCACCCAATGTGGCGTTGGCGTCTGCGAGCCGGGCGATGCCGAAATCGGCGATCTCCGCCTGCCTAGACGAGGTTACCAGGATGTTCGTCGGCTTGACGTCACGATGGATGATCCCCTGGGCGTGCGCGTAACCCAGACCCTCGAGCACCTGTAGCAAAAGGATACTACATGGCTCGTCGAGTCCCGCATGGTCCGATACAGGCTGGTTCCCCCGCCGGTGTAATCCGACAGAACGTTCAAGATGATGACGATCACGACGGAGACGCCGAGCAGGATGGCGAAGTCGCTGCAGAAGGTGGCCCGAACCGGCGACGGCAATCAGGAACGCCACCAGCACCGCCAGGTTGAATTTCGCCATAAGTCCCATGACTATGCGCTCATCTGCTTTAGGTTCATGATAAGACTTCAGAGCCACCGAGAGAGTTGCCTGAATGTACGGGCGGGAAGCCAACGCGAGCAAGCCGCTGGGCCAAGGGGTGCATCCGCTGCAAGGCGGGTCGGTCATCCAGCGCATTCCATTCAACATCAGAACAGTGCGGCTGGTGACGGGCCTGACGATCTTTACCTACGTCGGAACCCACCTGCTGAACCATAGCCTGGGAAACGCCTCCATCCCGGTCATGGAGGCTGGGCTGCTGATCCAAAAATTTATCTGGCAGGGCGTGCTGGGCACGGCTGCGCTTTACGTTGCGCTGTCGACGCATTATTGCCTCGGGCTTTGGGCTTTTTATGAACGGCGACATTTCGGCTGGACGCGGACCGAGGTGACCCAGTTGGTTCTTGGGCTGTCGATTCCGTTCCTGTTGATGAACCATCTCTACGCGACGCGCATCGCCCTGGTCCAGTACGGTCTGGAGAAGGGCTACGCCCAGGAATTGTACTCGTTCTGGGTCGCCTGGGCCGGGTATGGCGTGCTGCAGGTTTCGGTGCTGATCGTCGCCTGGATTCATGGCTGTATCGGCGTCTATCTGTGGTTGCGGCTGAAACCTTTTTTTGAGTACGCCAAGCCAGCCCTGCTGTGCGTGGCGGTGATGCTGCCCGTGCTGGCCCTGCTGGGCTTCTACCAAGGTGGCAAGACCGTACTGACGCTGGCGTCTGATCCGGCGTGGCGGGCAGCGAACCTGAATCCGTGGCAGGTTGGACACCCGGCGGGAAACGTCCAGTTGCTGCTCGAGCGCAACCTCAGCCTGTTGGCAGCCTCGTGCCTGCTGGTACTGGTGGTGCTCGCGCGCGGCGTCCGGGCTTTGCGCGAACGGCGCGGCGGGATCGTCCGGGTGAGCTATCCCGATGGTCGGGTCGCCAGGATTCCCAAAGGCTTTAGCATACTGGAAGCCAGCAGAGCGGCGCGGATTCCGCATGCCAGCGTCTGCGGCGGACGCGCGCGATGCTCGACCTGCCGGATCCGCGTGATTGCCGGCAGCGGACGGATTCCGGCGGCCGGCCCGGTGGAGCGGGCGGTACTGGACAGGGTCGGAGCTGGGCCGCTGGTGCGCCTTGCCTGTCAGTTGCGCCCAGGAGGCGATATCTCGGTGGTACCGCTGCTGCCGCCCTTCTGGAACGCAACAACCGTCCGGACCCGAACATTGCCCCGACCCGGCGAAGAACGCTTCATCGTTGTGCTGATCGTCGATATGCGAAATTCCACCCGGCTGGCAGACACGCGGCTTCCCTTCGATGCCGTCTTTATCATCGACCGCTTTATCAACGCGGTCGGTGCCGGGGTCACCGAAGCCGGAGGCGTGGCGAACCACTTCACCGGCGACGGGCTGATGGCGACGTTCGGTCTGGCCTGCGAACCGGGGCAGGCCTGCCGCCAATCGGTCGATGCTCTGGGGCTGATCGGGCGCAACGTCGCGGCACTCAATTGCGTGCTGGATGCCGAAATGGCGGAGCCAATCGCGTTTGGCATCGGCGTTCACGGCAGCACCGCCGTGGTGGGCGAGGTCGGCTACGCGGCGAGCAGGGTGTTCACCACTCTGGGGGACGCGGCAAATGTTGCGACCCGGCTCGAGGCTGCCTGCAAGGATTTCCAGTGCGAGGCGGTCGTGTCGCAGGCGGTGCTCGGCCTTAGCGGCTATGATCCGGCGCAGTTCGCCCAGCACGATGTGACCGTCAGAGGCCGCGAGGCGCCTCTCGTCGTTTACACGATCGACAAGGTCGCGCAGCTGCATAAAACGTCGCCGGTGACCGTGGCCGCTCCCAAAAGCTCGTTTCAGGTGCGCCGGATCGGCACCGCGCATTGACTACGGTGAAACCCGGATCGGACCCGCTGCCCGGGGCCACATTCGTGACGATTTCGGCGCTGGCAGTAGCGACTCCGGTGCAGCCGATGAGACGTGTCAGGCCTGGACGAAGAGGAAAATAGATGGATGCGGCCGATCGGCGTCAGGCGCTGGCCAAGACGCAGCTCTTTCAAGCTCTGCAACCCGCCGACCTCGACGCGATTCTCGCGCGCGCGATGGTTCGGCGGGTGCTGCGCGGCGAGGTGATCCGCCGCCGGGGTGACCCCGGCAGCGGGATGGTCATCATCGTGAGCGGGCGGGTTCGCATCAGCCTTGTCTCGGAAGATGGGCGCGAGGTGACGCTCACCGTCCTGGGACCGGGCGAGGTTCTGGGTGAGATGACCCTGCTCGACGGCGGCGAAGTCAGCGCGGATGCGACGGCTCAGGAGGATTGCGTGCTGCTGACGCTGGAGCGGACGCAATTCCTGCGCCTGCTGCGGTCGAACAGTGACCTATGTCTGCATCTGATGTCGGTTCTCTGTCAGCGCCTTCGCCGATCCAACGCAGCGCTGGAGGACATGGCGCTGCTGGATCTTTCAACCCGGCTGGGGCGGCTGCTGCTCCGGCTGTGTGGCGATTATGGTGTCGCTTCGGCGCGTGGGACGCGAATCGAGGTCAAACTGTCGCAAAAGGATCTTAGCAGTCTGGCTGGCGCGTCGCGCGAAAAGGTGAACAAACAGCTGCGCCAGTGGGAGCAGGAAGGGATTCTCGGCAAGGACAACGGCCGGATGGTGGTCATGAAACCGGAAGCGTTGGCGCCGCTCGACTGACGACCTCCACCCCTCGACGCGGCAGGGCCGACACGCCATCTTGACGGTGCAAGGAGCTTACGATGTCGCAAACTCTTGTCCGGCCGTCACCGGCCTTGTTCATGCCGCAGAAGCAGCCGGCCAAGCCGATGACACGGCGGCTGAAGGTCGTCTCGGAATACCAGCCCGCCGGTGACCAGCCTGGGGCGATCGCCGAACTGGTTCGCGGTGTCGAGGCGGCCGAACGGGACCAGGTGCTGCTGGGCGTCACCGGGTCGGGGAAAACCTTCACCATGGCGAAGGTAATCGAGGCGGTGCAGAAGCCGACGCTGATCCTGGCGCCGAACAAAACCCTGGCGGCGCAGCTCTACGGGGAGATGAAGAGTTTCTTCCCGGACAACGCGGTGGAGTATTTCGTCAGCTACTACGATTACTACCAGCCGGAAGCTTATGTTCCGCGTACCGACACCTATATCGAAAAAGACGCTCAGATCAACGAGCAGATCGACCGGATGCGGCATGCGGCGACGCAGTCCCTGCTGGAGCGCAACGACGTCGTGGTGGTGGCGTCTGTATCTTGTATCTATGGTATCGGGTCGGTCGAAACCTACGCGAAGATGGTGGCGAAGCTCGAGGTCGGCGGCAAGATCGACCGCGACGTCCTGGCCAAAGCGCTGGTCGATCTACAGTACAGGCGGAACGATACCGCCTTTCAGCGAGGCTCGTTCCGGCTGCGCGGTGAAATCGTCGATATCTTCCCAAGCCATCAGGAAGACCGGGCGTGGCGTGTCACATTGTTTGGGGACGAGATCGAAACCGTGCATGAGTTCGATCCGCTGACCGGCGAGAAGACCGCGGATCTGCGGGAGATCACGGTCTATGCCAACAGCCACTATGTAACGCCTCGGCCGACGCTGACCCAGGCGATCCGGGATATCAAGGTCGAACTGAAGGAACGGCTGGCGGAACTGAGCGCACAGGGCAAGCTGCTGGAGGTCCAGCGGCTGGAGCAGCGGACCACTTTCGATATCGAGATGATGGAGACGACCGGGTCGTGCAAGGGCATCGAGAACTACTCCCGCTATCTGACCGGGCGGGAGCCTGGCGATCCGCCGCCGACGCTGTTCGAATACCTGCCGGAGAACGCGCTGCTGATCGTTGACGAGAGCCATGTCACGGTGCCGCAGGTCGGCGGCATGTTCAGGGGTGACTTCAACCGCAAGACGGTGTTGTCGGAATTCGGGTTTCGCCTGCCCTCCTGCGTCGACAACCGTCCGCTGAAGTTCGAGGAGTGGGAACGCTTCCGGCCAATGACGATATTCGTTTCGGCAACGCCGGGGCCCTGGGAAATGGAGCGCACGGCCGGCGTGTTCGCTGAGCAGGTCATCCGTCCGACCGGACTGATCGACCCGGTTACCGAAGTTCGCCCGGTGGAACATCAGGTCGACGATCTGCTGCATGAGTGCAAGCTTGCGGCCTCGCGTGGCGGTCGTGTGCTGGTGACGACCTTGACCAAGCGGATGGCCGAGGATCTGACGGATTACCTGACCGAGCACGGCGTGAAGGTGCGGTACCTGCACTCCGATATCGACACGCTGGAGCGAATCGAGATTATCCGCGATCTCCGGCTGGGCGTTTTCGATGTGCTGGTGGGGATCAATCTGTTGCGGGAGGGTCTCGATATTCCGGAGTGCGCCATGGTGGCGATTCTGGATGCGGACAAGGAGGGATTTCTCCGGTCGCAGACGTCGCTGATCCAGACGATCGGGCGGGCGGCGCGGAACATTGATGGTAAGGTGATTTTGTATGCGGACGTGATGACAGGGTCATTGCGATCAGCGATCGAAGAGACCGAGCGGCGGCGGAATAAGCAGCGAGGCTGGAACGAGGCGAATGGCATCACGCCGATGTCGATCCGCCGACAGATCGGGCAGGTGCTGGAGAGTGTATTCGAACAGGATTATGTCACGGTTGCCCCGGTCAGGGATGCGGATCCGACCGAGTTTGTCGGGAAGGATCTGAAGGCGGCTATCGCGGATCTGGAAAAGCGCATGCGCGTCGCTGCATCGAACCTGGAGTTTGAACAGGCCGCTCGGCTTCGCGACGAGATCAAGCGGCTCGAAGCGATGGAGCTTGGACTGCCGCCCCCACCGATGGCCAGCGCGATGATGCGGCCGAAGCGAGGGGAACGGACGCCGGAGCCGATGGGACCTGGTGGCGGCGGGTACGATCCGTCGAAGCGGCGGGGACGGGGCGGCCTAAGGCGGCGGGGGCCATAGGGGTTTTGGTGGTGCCCAGCTGAACGATGCAGTCGTCAGCCGTCATCAGTCAGTCAGCGACAGCCGGCAGGCAAAGCGTTACGCGGGTACCTGCTCCCGGCTTGCTGTGGAGTTGCACATGGCCACCCGACTGGCGCGCGAACCCGTAAACCTGGGAGAGGCCAAGCCCGCTGCCCTTGCCGACCTCCTTTGTCGTGAAGAATGGTTCGAAGACGCGGGAAAGCACCTCCGGGGTCATACCAGAGCCGGTATCTTGAACCGAGACGCTCACGAAGCGTCCCGGATCTGCGTCCGGGTTTGCCAGCAAATCTTCCTCTCCAAGCGTTATCACGTCGGTGGTGATCGATAGTCGGCCTCCGTCGGGCATGGCGTCGCGGGCATTGATCACGACGTTGAGGATCGCGGACTTGAAATGCGCGGGGTCGGCTTCGAAACTCGGCAGATCGGGTGCAAACGAAGTCAGCAGCGGGGTCTTGCTGTCGATGGCCCGCAGCAGGATCGGCTTGAACTCCTGCAGTAATGTGTTGGCATTCACACGCTCAACCTGCAGCGACTGCCGTCGCGCAAAGGCGAGCAGGCTGTTTGTCAGGCGCGCGCCCTGCCTCGCTGCCTGCTCCGCCGCCCGTACGTAGCCAAGGATACGGGCATTACCCTCGGCCAGCCGCGCGATCATGCTCAGATTGCCGGTGACGACATGCAAAAGGTTGTTGAAGTCGTGCGCGATCCCTCCAGTCAGGTGGCCGATCGCCTCCATCTTCTGCGCCTGATGCAAAGTCGCCTCGGCTTTCAACCGCTCCGCCACTTCAGCGCGAAGCCGCTCGTTCGCCTCAATCAGCGCGCGTCCTTGGCGGCTAAGCGCGAGCTGGAGCCGAAGATGCTCGCCGAACGCACGATGGGTCCGCCAACTGGCAACAGACAGCGCGCAGGCAAAGACGAGTGTCATTATCCCCGATGCCAGGGACGGGGTCGATCCTTCCACCATGAACCGACAGCCCAACGGCACGCTGGCGGGAAGAATGAACGCCAGCACCGTTGGCATGTGGGTTGAGTGCACCGACGTCGTGCCGGCGCACATTCCGCCGATGACGAGGGCGAAAAACAACTGATATGTCTCGGATGCCGGAAACAAGGCGACGAGCAGGGTGGCCCATACGATCCCCGCCGCGAGGGCGCCGAGAACACTAATCACCGCCACCAGCCGATATCGCCCCTCGTCAAGCGCTTTCGGAAAGACCTGCTGGCGGATCGTCCAGCGAACACCTGTGAGCGAAACGATCAAAGCCATCCAGACAATCAGAAACCTATGGCTGGCGACCGGGGCGAGCACGGCGGCGGTGAGCATGGAATTGATAAGAGTGACGGAGAGCACCAGCGGCGCCTGCTGAAACACGGATCGCATCCGTTCGGTCTCAACCAGCAATTTTTCCTGGTCACCCACGAGTCACGTCGAAGTCAATCCCTGGCCGTTTTGAAGCGGCGGAAACCAAACAACTCGGTTGGAGAAGCAACGCGGACGGTCCCTTTCTGGGCAGGTTTGGCTCTAACGCAGGCAGGAACCGAAGACGGCGCGCGGGTCGGGTCTTGCGGCCCATCTGCATATTTGCGGCAGAGAGCGGTGCGATCATCCGACTTTCCGAGAATGTGGACGTCAGCTTTGCAGCCTGCCGATTTATAGGCTCATTTGGCTGAATCTGGGCTCCCAGAGCTGCCCGGCCCTCCCCCGATTAACGCCCACGGTAGTTAGTTCGATTTAGCTACGAGAACTTGCCTGCGGTCCGCGCCGCTTCGCAGGCGGGACGCGAACGGACCTGCGCTCGTTGGATAGCTCTTGTCCTACACTTGATGATTTCAGAACCTAACCCGGGGGTATAGACTTGCGCTTCAACTTTGTCATGCAACAAGTATCGTGCGTGCCTAAATTATAAAATTGCACATTCACGCTATCTTGACGCGGGGACGCCGTTTGCGACCACTCCTTCCCCTTATCGAAACCATCGGCCGTCGGACGCCTCACGTGGCGCGGCGGGTACGCAGGGCAGCCGCTAGCGTACCATCATCCAGCATGTCGAGCGAGCCGCCCATGGGGACCCCTTGGCCGACTCGGGTCACGCTGATGCCGCTTGGCCGCAGTTGATCGGTCAGCCAGTGGGCTGTTGCAGCGCCATCGACGGTGGCGCCGAGGGCCAGGATCACCTCCGCCACGTCCCCCTCGGCGATCCGGTTCAGCAGGCCGGCAACATTCAGGTCTTCAGGGCCGATACCGGCCATGGCGGACAATGTGCCACCAAGAACATGGTACAGGCCATGATGGACCCCGGCCCGCTCCAGCGCCCAAAGGTCGCCAACGCCTTCGACAACACAAATGATGGAGCGGTCGCGATGCTTGTCGGTGCAGATCGAGCAGGGATCTCGACTGTCCAAATTGCCGCAATCCGCACACGGGCGAACGGCACGGGCAGCCTGCGTCAGCGCCGCGGCGAGCGGCAGCATGCGGGACTCGGGCTGCTGCAACATCTTCAGCGCCGCTCGGCGGGCACTGCGCGGACCCATTCCTGGCAGCTTGGCGAGCAGGCCGATCAAATGGTCAATTTCAGGGCCGCCCATAAGGCCAGACTTTAAGACCGGGCGTCGTCCCGCGACCGGCGGGCATATAGTTGCGGCTCGATCGCTGGGGTATGTCCGGCCATGACGGTGAACGCTAAAACGGCAGCTTCATCCCGGGCGGCAGTTGGATGCCGCCGGTGACTTTCTGCATTTCCTCGGCCATCGCAGCTTCGATTTTGGCGCGTGCGTCATGGGTCGCGGCCACGATCAGATCCTCCAGCATCTCGGTGTCGGCCGGGTCGACGATCTTTGGATCGATCTTGATCTTCCTCAGGTCGCTCTTGCCGTTCATGGTGACCTTGACCATGCCGGCGCCAGCTTCCCCGGTGAGTTCGAGCGATTCCAGCTTCGCCTGCATCTCCTCCATCTTAGACTGCATCTGTTGCGCCTGCTTCATCATGCCGGCCAGGTTCTTCATGGGTCGATCTCCGTCGGGTCTTCGTCGAAGTATGCGGCGTCCGGGGGTGCGAAATCCGGCATATCTGGGGGCGCGGCCGGCAATCCATAAGCGTCTGCCGTCTTATCATGTACAGTGTCGATGCGCGCGCCTGGAAATGCGGCCAGGATCGCACGCACCAGCGGGTGATCGGCGGCGGCGGTCTTGCGGGCCGTATCGGCGGCGTTGCCCTGTTCAGCGATCGTGGGCTCGCCCATCTCACGGGAGAGCGCGATGGTCCAACGGGTGCCGGTCAGATCTGTCAGTAGGGCCGCGAGCTTCGATGACAGATCCCTCGGCGCCTCTGGTTGTGGGCGCAGCTCGATCACCGGTGGGGCGAAGCGGACGAGATGGACCGAGTGCAACAGATGTGCGTGCAGCATCGCCTCCTTCCGCTCGCCCACCAGCGCAACAACATCGCGGAAGGTAGCAATTCGTGGGCCCGCGTCCGGGGTGGCCTCGGCCGAGACCATCGGCGCGCCGTTGGCGACCGCCCGGACGCCGCCACCCCCGCCGCCCGGTGCCGGTGGCAGTGATGGTGACGGCGGGGGGCCAGGCGATGTCAGCCGGCGGATCAGTTCGCTGGGCGTTGGCATATCCGCGACGTGACAGAGGCGGATCAGCACCATCTCGGCCGCGGCGCGGCGATCCGGCGCGACCTCGACCTCGCCGACGCCCTTTAGCAGTATCTGCCAGGCGCGCGACAGCACCGGGACAGTCAGGCGGTCGGCGAATTCGGCACCCCGGGTGCGTTCGGCTTCGGGCAGATCGTGGCTTTCACGCAGGCTGGGGATGGATTTGAGGCGCGTCACGGTATGCAAAAGGTCAAGCAGGTCCTGCAACAGAGTACCGATGTCGGCACCGCGCTCGTGTGCGCGCTCGGTTATCATCAGGGCGGCGGCGGGTTTGCCGGACATGACCGCGTCCATGAGTTCGAAGACCGCTTCACGATCGGCGAGGCCTAGCATGTCGATGACCTGTGCGGCGGTAACGGAGGCGCCGGGACCCTGGTCCACTTGAGCAATGGCCTGGTCGAGCAAAGACAAGCCGTCACGGACGGAACCATCGGCGGAGCGGGCGATCTGCTCCAGCGCGGCGGGCTGGATGGTGATGTTTTCCTTCTCGGCGATACGGGCGAAAAGTTGCGACAACTCGGCGATGCGGACCCGACGCAGATCGAAGCGCTGGCAGCGCGACAGGACAGTGATCGGGACTTTGCGGATTTCCGTCGTGGCGAAGACGAATTTGACGTGCGGCGGCGGTTCCTCGAGGGTTTTCAGTACTGCGTTGAAGGCGTTGCGGCTGAGCATATGGACCTCGTCGATGACGAAGACCTTGGTGCGGGCCTGCATGGGACGAAAGCGAGTGGCCTCGATGACCTCCCGCATATCGTCGACGCCGGTGCGGCTGGCGGCGTCCATTTCGATCACGTCGGGGTGACGGTCGGCCAGGATGCCCGCGCAGTTGGCGCAGACGCCGCATGGATCCGCGGTCGGACCGCCGGTGCCGTCCGGGCCGACGCAGTTCAGGGCGCGGGCGATGATGCGGGCGGTGGTGGTTTTACCGACGCCACGGACCCCGGTGAGCATGAAGGCGTGGGCGACTCGCCCGACCGCGAAGGCATTGCGCAACGTTCGCACCATCGCCTCTTGCCCGATCAGGTCATCGAAGGTGATGGGCCGGTATTTGCGAGCCAGTACGCGGTAGGGGGTGGTAAGAACGGGTTCAGTGGCCGCCACGGGAAGCGCCTCGCCAAACAGGCCCGGCGCATCGGGTGGTGGCGGCACACCCAGCTGTTCCTTTGGCTCTCGCCCGATAGGATCTTGCCCTTTGGGATCTTGCTCGACGGGGTCGTCCTGAAACAGGCCAGACATTCGGGACGGTCACCTGGTGGCCGCCACACGCGGCTTTGGGGGAAAGTGGGAGACCGACAAACGACCCGAGCGGTGACCCGTTGCGGCTGCTTCCTTCCGGACCTGACCGGGTTGGCGAGGCGCCCGTCCACCGCCGATCTCCCGGCTGTTGCTTACCACGGTTCGGGGGGGTGGGAGCAAGGGCGCAGCGGCTGCGCGACGCGATCAGGGCGGCCCAGATTCCCGCAGTGCCGATTCGTAACCGCCTGTTGTCATCAGGCCAACGTCCACCAGGACCGGTTCGCCGTTCCGCCAATCGACCTGCAGCCTCAGGGTCTCCCGCTGGCGATCAGCAGACAAGGCCAGAGCGGCGGCGCCGCGGCTCACAGGCAAGCCGCGTGGTCTCAGAATTGCCACGATTCCATGGCTTTGCCTCTGTGCGCCGGCTTGGTCCATATGGCAGCCGAGGTAGGTACGCGCGCCAAGGGTTGGACATCGGCAAGGCTTGGCCGGATCGATCCGTCGAGATCGGCTAGCCGGATATCGGTGGCGATGAAGCGATAGCCGGGGTCGAGACGGACTACGGCGCCAATGAAGGCACCGTCGATCCGTCGCTTGCCGGACCAGTCCGTGGCTGCTCCAATCCCCGGTGGCGCCGGCATCAACGGCCGCAGGGATGAAACGAGGACTGGAGCGAACCGGTGAATCAGGGCAGCGAGGGTGTTGTAATCGCGGGCGCCGGTCACGCAGGCGGGTCGGCGGCGGCCTTCCTTCGGCAACTTGGCTGGACGGGGGCGATCACCTTGATCGGTGAGGAGCCGCTGCCGCCCTATCAACGGCCGCCCTTGTCGAAAGCGTGGCTGAAGGGCGAAGCGACCGCCGACAGCCTGGCGCTGCGGCCGGCCAAGTTCTACCCCGACGCGACGATCGATCTGCGCCTCGGGACACGGGTGACCCGCATAGACCGGACGGCGAGGTTGGTCACGCTGGAAGATGGCGAAACGTTGCCTTACGATCACCTGATCTTGGCGCTGGGCGCGAGGGCGCGACGGCTGCCGCTGCCGGGCGCAGACCTCGATGGGGTGCTGGAGTTGCGCTCGGCGGCCGATGCTGACCGCCTCAAGGCCGCGTTGCAGGCGGGTGCGAAGCTGGCGGTTATCGGCGGGGGTTATATCGGATTGGAAGTCGCGGCCTCCGCCCGAGCTCTGGGCGCCGAAGTGGTTGTGATCGAGCGCGAAAGCCGGGTGTTGGCACGGGTCGCTTGTCCGATCCTGTCCGATTTCTTTCAGACATTTCATCGTGCCCAGGGGGTGGCAATCGAGGTGGATGCGCAAGTCGCGGCATTGGAAAGCAGTTCAGGCCGGGTCACAGGCGTCCGACTCGGCGATGGGCGGGTGATCCCCTGCGGCGTGGCGCTGATCGGTGTAGGCGCGGTGGCAAATGACGAACTGGCCAGGAAGGCAGGGCTGAGCTGCCACAACGGCGTCGCCGTGGACCTCGGCGGGCGGACCGATGATCCGGCGATTTTCGCCATCGGCGACTGCACCAGCCGGCCGCTGCCCCTGTACGACAGGATGGGCCGGCTAGAAAGCGTGCCGAACGCACTGGAGCAAGCCAAGCAGGCTGCGGCGATGATTTGTGGCAAGCCGCCGCCGACGCCTGAGGTTCCCTGGTTCTGGTCCGACCAGTACGACCTACGGCTGCAGATCGCCGGCCTGCCGTTTGACGCCACCGAGATCGTGGTTCGCGGCTCGATCGATGCCGCAAAATTCGCCCTGTTCCACTTGACCGTTGACGGCACGGTCCAGGCTGTGGAAGCGGTCAATGCCGCGCCTGAGTTCATGGGCGGTCGACGGATTATCGCCAAGCGGAAACGTCTCACTCGCACGCGTATCGAAAATCTGTCAGTGTCGATGCAAGAACTCGCATCTTAAGAAGGAAACGCTTTATGCCAAGGATTACCTACATCGAGCACAACGGGACGGCGCACCGGGTCGAGGTTCCGGTGGGCAAATCCGTGATGAAGGGGGCGGTTGAAAACAACGTCCCGGGTATCGATGCCGACTGCGGCGGTGAATGCGCCTGCGCCACGTGCCACGTGTATATCGACCCGGCGTGGCTGGACAAGATTGGACTGCCGACGCCCGGATCACAGGAGGCCAGCATGCTGAGCTTTGCCGCGGTCACACAGCCGGATTCCCGTCTTTCCTGCCAGATCCCGGTGACCGACGCGCTGGACGGGCTGGTGCTGCGGATGCCGGAAGGGCAGCACTAGTGTCCGATCGCGATGAAGCGTAAGCAGCGATGCGATCACGATTTTCGCGTGAATCGGCCACTTCGAGCAAGGTGCGACGTATCGCGCTTCTCTGATCCGCGATACGAGGTCCTAGACAAGAGGAGCTATCCATCATGAACGCGCCAGTCCATTTCGACGCCGTATCGGATGCCGCTACGATAGCGTTAGATAAGATTGATGTCAGTGATCCTCGGTTGTATCAAGATGACATTTACTACCCATACTTTGAACGTCTGCGCCGCGAAGACCCAGTTCATTACCGTAAGGATGGCATGTACGGGACGTTCTGGTCAGTGACGAAATTCAAGGACATTATGGCAGTGGAGACACACCCGGAGATTTTTTCCTCCGAGGCGCGGCTGGGCGGCATTTCCATCACCGACCGGCCGATGGAATTCAGGCGGTCAAGCTTCATTTCCATGGATCCCCCGCGCCACGACGAGCAGCGCAAAGTTGTGAGCCCAATCGTGGCGCCCGCTAACCTGAACAACATGTCGGCAATCATCCGGCAACGCGTCTGCAAGGTGCTGGATGGGCTGCCGCGGGGGGAAACTTTTGACTGGGTGCAACGCGTTTCGATCGAGTTGACGACACTGATGCTGACGACGCTGTTCGACTTCCCGGAGGAGGAGCGCGGCAAATTGACCTACTGGTCGGATTGCGCGGTGCAGGATGTGAATGCGGGCGGTCTGGTGAACTCGGAAGAGAGGCGCCTGGAGATCCTCACCGAAGCGCTGCAGAGATTCACTGACATGTGGCACGAGCGCGCCGCTCGGCCACCGAGCTTCGACCTGATTTCGATGCTTGCGCACGGCGAGGCGACGAAGAACCTGGTCAACGACCCGCAGGAGTTCCTGGGCAATCTGACCTTGCTGATCGTCGGCGGCAATGACACCACACGCAATTCCATGAGCGGCGGACTGTGGGCGCTGTGCAAGCACCCGGCGGAGTATCAGAAGCTGCGGGACAATCCAGGCCTTGTGACCAGCATGGTGCCGGAAATTATTCGTTGGCAGTCACCGGTCGTGCACATGCGGCGTACTGCGCTGGCGGATACGGAACTCGGCGGCAAGCAGATCAAGCCCGGGGACAAGGTTGTGATGTGGTATGTCTCCGGCAACCGGGACGAGGAGTCCATCGACGACCCGAACGCGTTCATCATCGATCGCGCGCGGCCGCGCCATCATCTGTCGTTTGGCTTCGGCGTGCACCGCTGCGTCGGCAACCGCCTGGCAGAGATGCAGCTGATCATCTTGTGGGAAGAGATTCTGAAGCGGTTCCCGGTGATCGAACTGGTGGAGGAGCCCAAGCGTATCTATTCCAACTTCATCCACGGCATCACTGAAATGAAAGTGCGAATTCCAGCATGATCGAAGCGTTGGGACCGGACGTCCTGCCACGTGGCGTCCGAGCCCGCTTTGTCGATGGAGTGAACGGGCTGCGGGTTCACGTTCTGGAGGCTGGCAACCCTGAACATCCCTGTGTGCTGTTGCTGCACGGCTTTCGAGAGCTGGCGTACTTCTGCGCAAGGTCATGCCGCCGCTGTCGCTGGCTGGATGCTGTGATCGTGCCAGATCAGCGCGGGTACGGACACCACCGGCTGGGATGCCGATTACGACGGCGATAGCCTTCCGCAGGCTTAATCTGGTGCGAGACATGATTGGTTTGCTGGGGGCGCTGGACGGCCATTCGTGACTGCTGTGTGGGCCATGACTTCGGCTCGTCGGTCGCCGCCTGGTGCGGGCTGTTGCGGCCGGACATTCTTCGCGCAGTGACGTTAATGAGCGCCCCGTTCGGCGCACCGCCTGGTCTAACGCCGTCTACCGGCCCGGAAATTCACGCCGCGCTTGCGTCACTCAAGCGGCCGCGAAAGCACTACCAGTCGTACTATTCAACGCCTGGGCAAACGCTGACATGACGCGCTACGCGCAGGGCCTCCATGGCTTTCTGCGCGCGTATTACGATTACAAAAGCGCTATTGACCCGGCAACCGGCCGGTGTGCCGGCGAGGCTGGAACTCGGACGAACTGGCCCGGATGCCAACGTACTACATCACGGACCTGGACCAGGACATGGCGCGGACCGTCGCCGGGGAAATGCCGTCGCCGGAAGCCATCGCCGCTTGCCGATGGTTACCGGATTATGAACTTCGTGTTTATATTGATGAATACATGCGCGTGGGCTTTCAGGGCGGCCTGCTGTGGTATCGTGGTCGGACGCAAGGGATCGGCAATGCGGAACTCGAGGTTTTCACCGGCCGCAGCATCGATGTGCCATCGCTTTTTCATCGCCGGAGCCAGGGACTGTGGAGTCTATCAAATCCCCAGGGCGATCGAGCGCATGCAAAACCGCGGCCCTGCAGCGATATGCGGGGCTGCCACTTGCTGAACGGCGCGCGCCATTGGTTTCCACCAGGAGAATCCAGATGGCGTCCTGACCGTATTATTGCCATTTTTACGGCGTTGATTACTGGGCTGTCGCGTCAGGTAACTAAAACGACATATTTCAATCTCACGAAACTGCGCGGCAGATGCACTAATTGCGCCATTTGCGGCATCGTTCTACTTTCAGACATGTGTTCCGATTTCTCATCGTGTTCTGAGAGATGGATGATAAATCCGGAGGGCAATACAATTATGGTAATCATCCAGAACATGTGATGGTGATCCTGGAAAATTTGCTCCTCTTCTGCGACATCATCACGCAATCCGAGTCTCGCCCCCGCGCCCGTCTGACCCTATTCGAAACGTTTCACGTGATCGCTGTACACGGAGAGTTTGGTTTCGAGCCGCGTCCCCCGCGCAGTAGTTTTTTCTGCGTGTTCGGACGGCTTTGGAACCAATCGGAACCTGAAGCGCGTTCTTACACTGAGGTTAAGGTCAGGCGACACGTAACACGCAAAACGCCAACTGGTATCTGACCCAGCGAAGAAACGCGGGGACTGAATTGTGCTGAGTGCGTTCGTGAGGGATCTGATCCCTCGTACAGGACAGGGACACGCTGATGCCAGGAGTGGCTGAGCCGCCGGAGATAGCCGTCACGATTACCAACGCTGCTTCCGGCCTAATTGAGGCCCAGGAGAATCGTACCGCCCGCTTCGCGCCGCGTGCCCGCTTGGCTGGCCGCACCGCCCGCCTGATCGGCCTGGATGCGGCGATGACGGCCGGGGCGGCCATGCTATGCTTCGGGTTGTTTAATCCGGTCCGGGAGATCACCTCCTCGCCAGTCGTGATCCCCATGGCCTGCCTGACCGTTTGTCTGATCCTCAGCTTTTTCGAACGCGGTCTCTATGATCCGGCGGAAGTCATGAGCCGTCGATTGGCGTGGCGGAAACTTGTCCTGGGCTGGCTGCAGGCAGTGGCGGTCGGTACTTTGTTGACGTTCTGCGTCGCTGCTGTTGCGGGTCCGTGGGCGACCAGATTTTCGCACCCTGGGATGGAACGGATGGGCGCCACCCTGCGTGGCGCGTGGCTGCCGGTGTTCCTGCTGTCGGGCTTCGCCGCTATCGTGTGTGCCAGGTCGTTGCGGGTGCGTTCTCATGCCGGCCCGGAACCGCTGAATCGGACCGTCATCGTCGGAGCGGGAGAGCAAATTCAGGATCTGCTGTCCAGAATCCGATCAGGTGGCCGGCGCACGTTTGATGTGATCGGCGTCGTGGAGCCCGCCGGCAAGCCTATAGCTCAGAACCTCGTTCCTGGACTGCCTAACTTCGGCAATATCGACGTGCTGGAATACATGATCCGACAGGATGCGGTGGACACCGTCCTCGTTGCCCTGCCGTGGTCGGCCGGAGAGGAGACGCGGGCGATTATAGAGCGGGTTTCCATGGCACCCGTGGATGTCTACATTTACCCCGGCATGAACGGGCTGAACCTGCCGCTGCGGCGCGCCGACCGTGCCTTCGACCTGCCGCTGCTGATGGCCAGCACACGCCCGATCGGCGGCGGTGCCGCACTGATCAAGCGTGCCGAGGACCTTGCCCTATCCTTCGTTCTTCTGGTTTTCATTTCGCCTGTGATGCTTAGCATTGCTGCCGTCATCAAGCTGACCTCGAAGGGACCGATTTTTTTCCGGCAGCGCCGGCTTGGATATAACAACCGTGTGATTGAAATACTGAAATTCCGTTCGATGTATACACATCTCGCGGACGCGGACGCGCAGCAGCAGGCGCTGCGCGGTGACAAGCGCGTGACATCGATTGGTGCCTGGTTGCGCCGGTACAGCCTGGACGAACTGCCGCAATTGCTGAATGTTCTGAAGGGCGATATGTCGCTGGTTGGGCCCCGTCCCCACGCACTTGCGACGACCGCGGGTGGGCTGACGTTGGAAGAAGCGGTTCCGGTCTATTCATCACGTCATCGTGTTAAGCCCGGCATTACCGGCTGGGCACAGGTGAATGGTTACAGGGGCGCGCTGGACAGCGTCGACAAAATTGTCCATCGCGTCAATCACGACCTTTATTATATCGAAAACTGGTCTTTGGGCTTCGACCTCAAGATTTTGTGGCGAACCGCCCGTCTGGTTTTCGCCGATGACAATGCGTTTTGATTTCGCAGGCCGTTCGGTAACCTTTAGGTTGACCCTGTAAGCGCAGGCCCGGTCATTTCGATTGATGCCAAGATTTGGATTTGGAGAAGCCCACGTGAACAGGCTGTCAAACCCCGAACTGACGATCCTTCGCAAATCGAGCACTGCGGTACAGCCGGCAGAGGAGCATGCGGTTGCGCCGGTGCGGATCGGGATAGGCGCCATTGCGCGGCACCATTCATCATTCGTTGAACTTTACTATGCAATCGAGGCGCGACGGACTAGTGCGATGCCACTCGTCGTGCAATTCATTTCGCCGACGCCCGGCTCGGGAGCAAGTTTTGTGGCATCTGGTTATGCCCGCGTCGCCGCGGACGACTGCGCCCAGCCGGTGCTCTACATCGATTGCAACGCGGCTCCGTCGAAACCGCGGCGCGGCCCTGCGCAACCGCAGCCGTTGACTTTGTTCGATGCGTTGCGCCGGGGATTGCCTCTGACAGACGCTGTCATACATGCACGTGACGCCAAGAACCTGCTGTGGGCGCGGCTCGGGCCCGGCGAGCGCCCGTTGCTGGCTCTTGGTGGCGACCGGCTGCAGTCGATGCTGGACATGTTGCGCGGAACTTATCCGGTGATCGTTTTGGACACGCCGCCGACAGACGCGCCGGAGTCCGCCGCCGTCTCCCGCTACTGCGACGGGTCGGTGCTGGTGGTGGCCGCCGGTCGCACCAAGCAGTGGGAGATAGAGGCCGCGAAAGCATTGCTGGAACGCCTAGGCGGCCAGACCGTCGGCGCTGTCCTCAACCGGGAACCGGCGGTGTTGCCACGCTGGATGGGTCGGCGCTGAGATGAAGGCCGCGGCCGGATTGTCCGCCTCCGGGGCGGGCGTTGGTGCTTGGGCGTCCGTCCGTCGATCGCCGTTCGTCGTTGTATTGGCTGGCATCGACGGCTCGGAGATCGTGAACGCCGCCCTCGCGGACACGGCGCTTACCGAGGTAGCGATACCGCGCTTTGAGCCCGCCTGCACGGCGCCATGCGATGCGCTGCTGTGGCGGCTGGAGACGTCGGCGGGAGAAAGCCTCAATCAGCCCGGCCTGCTCGCCGGACAGTGGCATCGACCGCCCTACGCGTTCACCGTTCGCCTGGTTCAATATCAACCAGGATCGATCGTGGCGGAAATCCTGGATGAGGGAACCCTGGGGACTCGCGGGCCGTATCCAGCTTTCTGCGCAGCGGTCAATCGCATCGCGATGCGCTTTGTTCGAGACGCGGCGCTCGGGCGCGGACGCGGCCCGGCCGGCACGATGCCCGCGGCGCCGGCGGGCGGTATGCCTGGCTGGGTCGATGCCTCTCTGGCCAAGTGGCGCGATCGCCTGATGGTCGAGTGGTGGAGTATCGGCTCGGCCGCGGCGCCGATTGATCGCGTACTGTCCGGCGGCGGCCTGGGCGACATCACCTGGTACCGAACCAAGGCGGGAAGCCGCTATCTCGCCGACCCATTCCCCTGGCCGGGCACCGGCCAGGTCCTGTGCGAGGAAATGCCGCTGACCGGGGGGATTGGCCGGATCGTTTCTGTTACTGAGTCGAATGGAACCCTTGGACCCCCCAGCGTCCTGCTGGATGACGGCTGGCATCATTCCTACCCCTGCACATTCCGTGACGGCGAGACGGTATATTGCGTTCCGGAATCGACACAGCGTGGCGCGACGCGAATCCACCGCCTGGACGATGATGGACGGCTGGTGGCGATCTGCGACGTTGCGCCGCACACAAGACTGGCGGACCCCACATTGTTCCGCTGGAATGGCCGCTACTGGCTTGGGTGCACGGATTTGGACCTCGGCGGCCACGACAATTTTTGCCTGCTACATGCCGCAGCGATAACCGGCCCTTGGACGCCGCATGCGCGCTGGCCCGTCAGGATCGACATCCGCGGGGCTCGGGCGGCTGGCATGGTGTTCAATGTCGACGGCCGGCTGTTCCGGCCAGGCCAGGATTGCGCGGCCACATATGGCGCCGCCGTCGTGGTCCATGAAATCCTCACCCTGACAGAATCGGCGTTCTGCGAACGGCCGGTGGTTGAATTGAGGCCTGACAAATCCGGGCCGTTTCCGGATGGCTTGCACACTCTGGTTCATGACGGCGAGCGGTTCTGGGTGGACGGCAAGCGTTTCGTGCTCGATCTAAGCGTGTTCGGGAAGAAGCTGTCGCGTCGGGCATCCGGGATGTTCGCCGGGGCGCGGGAGCTCTAATGATGTCTGCGTCCATCTCTGCCCAATCCGGCGATCACCTGACAGGTGTGCTGACTCCCGCGCATGCGAGCGGCGCGCCCAAGGCGGCGACGGTGGCGATCTATATGCACGACCTGCGGGCGGGCGGCGTCGAGCGCCAAAGCCTCATCATCGCGGAGGAATTTCGCCGCCATGGTGTCGAGGTGACCCTGGTGTTGCATCGCGTCCGGGGCGAGCTGATGGATCAAGTGCCGTCCGGTTTGCGCATCGTGGATTTACGTAGCCCGCGCACACTGATGGACATCCCGCGTCTGGCGCGGTTCCTGCGGGCCGAGAAGCCGGACATCCTGCTGTCCAACGTCGATCTGAACAACGTGGCCGCGTTGCTGGCGAAGGCGATCAGCTTTAGCGGGTCCAAGGTGGTGATCTGTCAGCACAATCCGATCTCGACCAGTTTTGTACTGGAAGGGAAATGGATATACCGTTTCCTTGGGCTGTCCTATAGAACTTTATCGCCGCTGGTCAGTCGAGCGGTCGCGGTCTCGGAAGGTGTGGCTGTTGAGCTCGAGAAAATAGCCGATTTACCGCATGACCGTATTCTGACGATCAATAATCCGGTCGTGGGGCCGGACTTCCAGGGGCGCGCGGCGGAAGCGGCGGATCATCCCTGGTTTGGGCAACCAAATTATCCCGCATTCGTAACCGCCGGTCGCCTTGTGACGCACAAGGACCACGAAACCATGATCCGGGCACTGGCTATTCATCGGCGACGGTTTGACGGCCGTTTGATCATCCTTGGCATCGGGCCGCTGGAACGAAAGCTGAGAGAACTCGTGGCGGAGCTGGAGCTGCAGGACGCGGTAGACTTAATTGGGTTTCGCCCGAACATCCTACCGTATGTGCGACAATCCGACGTCTTCTTGCTGAGTTCCCGCTGTGAGGGGTTCGGCAACGTGATCGTCGAGGCGCTAGGCTGCGGCACACCCGTCATTGCCACGCGCTGCGAATATGGACCGGCTGAGATCCTGGACGATGGGCGTTACGGCGTTTTGGTCGAGCCGCGCAACCCTGCCGCACTGGCGCGCGCGATGGATGAGGTTGCGACGTTGCGAAGGCGATTCCCAGCCGAGATGCTCCAGCAACGCGCAGGAGAATTCACTTATTCGGCGTGCGCGGCGCGTTACATGGCGCTGTTCGGCTCGTTGGCGCCGCACCGCGCCTGGGCTGCCTAGTCATGCGCATCTCCCACCCGTTTGGCTTGGCACTCTGTACGGATTCCGCGCGGGAAATCGCTTGCACCGCTGTCACTCATACACCCGACGGCGTGGCGTTGGTAGTGACGCCGAACATTGACCATATTGCAACTATCCGCCGATCCCCTTCGTTGGCTCGGGCGTACCGCAACGCCGCGCGGATTGTCTGCGACGGTTGGCCGGTTCAGGTCTACGCGCGGTTGTGCGGTTTGCACGTGAAACAGGTAACAGGATGCGACATCACTGCTGAACTGATGCGTATGGCACCATTCGTGGTGCCGCAACGACTATTCTTCGTTGTGGACAGCGCGCGCACTCAGCAGGCCGTTCGCGAATGGGCCGCCCGGCAGGATGTAACGTGCGATGTAACCGTCCCGCCGTTCGGGTTCGAGCGCGATGCAGGCTATTGCGCGCGCTTGGCGGAGTCGATCCGGGAACACGCCACCACTGTGCTCGTCATGGCGGTCGGCGCGCCCCGAAGTGAAGTGTTCGTTGATACTTACCGCGCGATACTGCCGTCCTGCTGGGCTTTTTGCGTCGGCCAGGCGGTGAAGATCGAACTCGGGCTCGTCCGCCGCGCGTCCCGGCACTGGCAGTGGGTAGGAATGGAGTGGCTGTGGCGCATGATCCAGGAGCCGACCCGGCTGACCAAACGCTACCTGGGCGCGACGATTGGCTTTAGTCTCGCCGTCGTAGAAGACCAGTTGCACGCGCTGCGGGAGGGCCGGCTATGAGGGCCCTGCTTGCTCAAGCGCCGCTTCGGATGTCCGAAGCGCGGCAGGCCTGGATGGATCAGCGGCTGCCGCGGGCGGCGTTTGCGTTTGGTCTGACAGCAGTGATCATTGAGTATGCGATCTCCAGCAACACGCTGGCCAATCTAGGCATCGACTATGCCAGCCCGGGCGGCAATCCGGTGGTCAAGTTGCACCCTGGCACCTATTTGGCCGCGATCGGGGCCTTTATGGTGCTGGTGCTGGCTCGTCCGACCGGAAACGGCGTGATGCGGTGTTTCCGCAACACGCCGGCGCTGGCGGCGTTCATGACGCTGACCCTGTTCTGTGCCTTCTACTCAATCGTCAACGTCGGCATGAGCGGCGCGGCAACCTACATCGAAAGCTATTTGGCCGCGGGATTGCTGGCCGTTGCACTGGAGGGCGGCACCGACCGGCAAAAGCGGAGCCTGGCCTGGTGGATCATTGCCTTCACCGTTCTGAGCATTATCATTTCGATCGGCGAGGGTGCGACCCAGACGCATCTGATCCCGATTCACTTTGGCGAAGTCACCCCCGCGGAAATTGGCCAGGACGCCGAGGATTTTCGCGGTGCCGGGCTGTTCAGCCATCCGCTGACGGCGGCGCTGTCGGCGATGATGGCCATCTTCATGTTGTTGCGAATGCGCATGAAGGGCCTGGTAAAGGCCGCGCTGTTTACGACGCTTCTGGTCGGACTGCTCAGCTTCGGCGGCCGAGCGGCGCTGGGGACGACATTGGCGCTGCTGGTGCTGTCAGCGGTTGTGGTGTTGCTACGCGGCATCATCACACGCAATCTGAGCATGGGCTTGGTGAGCGCGATCGGTGCGGCGCTACTGATCCTGCCACCATTGATGCTGATACTGATCACCAGCACCGGTGTCGGCGAGCGCATACTGACGCACTTGTATTTGGATGACAGTGCACAGGTCCGCAACTTGCAATGGCAAGTGTTGAACCATCTCAACCTCCATGACGTGTTGTTCGGCGTCCCGCTGGAGCGTCTGGATGTTCTCAAGTATCAGATCGGACTTGCTGATGCGACCACCGACATCGAGAATTTCTGGCTGCTGATGTTTCTCAATCTGGGCGCCATGGGTTTTGTTGTCTTCCTGGTCGCACTGGGTTTGTTCCTCGTCCACCTGGGTCGCACGACTGACCATCCGCTCGGGTGGATGCTGCTCATCGGCGCAATACTGGTGGATTCCACAAGCAATTCGCTGGGGCGGAAGAGCGTCGACCTGGTGTTCATGGTGGCGTGCATGATAGCGATGACCGGATATCCAAAAATCACCCCGCCAATCCCCCTTCGTCGGGCGATCACGACGCTGCGCCAAACATCCGAACGGCTGGGCGCCCCCCTATCTAATGCGAACCTGGCAGGATTCAAATCATGAACGAAACTCTTGCGCTTCCGCCGCGTCTGGTCATCCGTGACCTCCTGCTGACCGCCTTCTCACAAAAGACGCGGATTTTCCTGATCTTCTTCTGCATCACGGCGCTGAGCATCGCGATCGCGGTGCACGTGCAACCCGACTATAAGGCCAGGTCGAGCCTGCTTATCCTGCTGGGAACGGAGCATACGTTCCGCCCGGCCGCCGGACAGCAGTTCTCCAATAGCGGCGGGGTGGACGCGGAACAGGTTCTCCGCACGGAGTCGAGCATTCTGAGCAGCGATGACCTGCACCGCACGGTGATCCGGGAAATCGGCATCGCGAAGATGTACCCGAAGCTGCTGGAGAAGCCCGGCCCTATTGCCCAATGGCTTCAGGATACGCGCCGGTTTTTGACCGATACGTTGGGCATGACGGAGAAGGCAACCGCAGAGACCGGCGACGTCGATCCGATGTCCCGCGCGATCGACGCGTTTGCTCACAACCTGACGATCACGGTGGACAAGAAGTCGAGTGTGATCGGCCTGGAATTCACCAATCCCGACAAGAACGTGTCGGCCGATGCCCTGCGCATCCTGGAGTCGCAGTACCTCATACTCAGAACGAAGCTGTATGGCGACATCCAGGCACCGATTGTTCAGGTGCAGAAGGACTCGGTAGGCAAGCAGCTTGCCGACGCTGATGCGGCGCTTCAGGCCTTCAAGCAGCAACACGACATCAGTAACTTCTCCGAGCGCCGGGCGATCCTGTTGAAACAGCAAGGCGACCTGGAGGCGGCCCTGACCAAGTCGGAAGCCACCATTGCCGAACAGACCGCCAGACTGAACCAGTTGACACAGCAGTTGAACCTGGCGGCAGGAACCAAGAAGGGTGCGCCCAACGCCGCCGCCGCACTGCAGGGAATGGTTCAGGCCTACCAGCAACGGCAAGAGGAGGCGCAAACGCATTATCGCGGCTCCCCCGCCGTAGATGCCGCCCGCCAAGCAATGCTGGAGCGGGAGACCGACATCGCCCGGATGCAGGCGACGCAGGCTTATGGCGTGCAGGCAGATCGCAACAAGACGGAAGCCGACCTGCGGTCCAGCCTGGCCGGACACGACTCGATTTCGGCGCAGCTCGCGGCGATGAACAAGCAGGTGGAAGCCCTGGATGCCGATGAACTCCAACTGCATCAACTGGAGCGTAGCCGGGCGGTTCTGGAAGATAACTACCGGGCCGTAACGAAGATTCTTGATGAGCGGCAAACGGTTGAAGCCGTCGAGGCGCATCGCGAATCATCGGTTCGCGTCGTGCAACCACCGCGGATCCCTTCGCTGCCGCAACCCACGCGCCGGCTGATCCTCATGGCGGGCCTCGTCGTCAGCGCGCTGCTCTCGATCGGCTCTATCCTCATGTCCCACTTCTTCCGGGCCATCTATCTGCGACCGGAGGCTCTGGAAATGGATACCGGTCTGGTGGTGTTGGCCTCCGTACCGGAATTGCGGGCGATCGGCGGTCCATCCTCTTCGGTGCTGGTCGTCCCGGCCTGAGCATCGAGACGAGGCAACGGGCGATGGCGGCGGCCAACCGGCCGGCGCCAGCCATAATCTGGGTAGTCAAATGCCTGACTCAATGGATTTCTCGCGAAAGTCGGTCCTGGTTCTGGGCGGCTCGGGCTTCATCGGCTCTCGGGTGGTCGCCGCTCTGTCGGCCAGCCCGGTGTACCGAGCGGTTGCGGCGTCGCGCCGATCGGCCGTCGCGGTCGATGCAACGGACATCGATTCGGTGCGCGCTCTTGTGGGCGATGCTTACTATGTCATCAACTGTGTCGCGGGCAACGCCCGAGCGATGCTGCGGTCAACCCAGGTGCTTTGCGACGCCGCTCGAGTCAGGCCGCCGCACAGGATCGTTCATCTCAGCAGTATGGCGGTCTACGGGGGCGCCGCCGGCGCGGTGCAGGAAGATCACGCGCCGGTTTCGCCCGTCAGCGCCTACGGGCAGGCGAAAATCGCCTGCGAGCGAGTTGTTCGGAAATACGTCGAGGATGGCGGCGACGCGGTGATCCTGCGTCCAACCTGCGTCTTTGGGCCAGGCAGTAGACAGTGGACGACGCGGTTGGTGCGACTGCTGGATGCTGGCCGTATCGGCGATCTCGGCGCCGCAGGCGACGGCCGCTGCAACCTGGCGTTCATCGATGATGTCGTGGCGGCGATTGTGGAAGCGCTGGATACGCCGGATATTTCCGGCCGAACATTCAACATCTCCAGCACTTGCGATCTTACCTGGAACGAATTCCTGCTGATTTTCGGCAAGGCGCTGGGAGCGACCCCGGTTCGTCGCATCCCGACCCGTCGGTTGAAGCTCGAGACGAAGTTACTGGCGCCGGTGCGCAGCGTTGCGTCCATGGTGTGGCGATCACCGTGGACCGAGGCGATCACGCCGTCCCTCGCGAGTTTGTGGCAGCAGGATATTCGAATCGATTCCACGGCGGCCGCGACGGATTTGGCGATGCCGCGGACCTCGGTTGAGCAGATGATCGCCGCAGTGGTTCGGACTAACCGCCTCAAGCAGGAGGTTGCCTTTTCGTGAGCAGGCGACAAACGGTGTTTCTGGCGTGCCCGTATGGGCAGGTTGGCGGCGGCATGGGCAGCATCATGGCGTATCTTGCTTCGTTGCAGCACGATCCGTCGGGTCACTTCGATCTCCGCCGCCTCGAGTCCCGCGGCGGCCGGCATATCTCGCTCTCGCCGATCTTCCTCGCCCTGGCCGTGGCGCGGATTTTTCTGGAGGCGCTGCGCGGCCGGCTCGCTGTCGTGCATCTGAATCTCGCTGAGCGCGGCAGTGTCTATCGCAAGGCGGTGTTACTCGGCGCGACGAAGCTTGCCGGCGGGCGCGTGTTGCTCCACCTGCATGCTGCTCAGATCATGCAATTTCATCAATCCATGGGCCGGCCCGGCAAGGCCTTACTGCGATGGATGTTCCGCAGCGCCGATCACTGCGTCGTCCTTGGAGAGATGTGGCGCCGCTGGGTGATCGATACGTTCGACGTACGGCCGAGTCAGATCGGCATCATTTATAATGGCGTGCCTGCTTCCGCATCGACCGTCCGCACGGCCGCTCGCGACGGGCGCTTTCGCCTGCTGTTCGTCGGCAATCTGCTTGAGCGCAAGGGGGTGAAGGATCTGCTCCACGCTTTCGCCAGCCCCTCGGTCAGGGCGCGCGATATTGCACTGACGATGGCGGGTGGTGGGCCAGTTGATATCTATCGCGCGATGGCCCGCGACCTGGGGATCGAAGACCGGGTTACATTCACCGGATGGGTCAACCAGGTTGATGCCCGCGCGTTGATGGTGAATTCGGATGCGCTTATCTTGCCAGCGTATGACGAGGGCCTGCCTCTGGTGATACTTGAGGCTCTGGCCTCTCGCACGCCGGTGATCTGCACGCCTGTTGGTTCGATCCCGGAGGTTCTGCAAGACCGTCGTTCGGCTTTGTTCGTTTCGCCTGGTGATAAGGCGGGTATCGGGGCTGCAATCCTGACGTTGCTCGATCGGCCCGAGATGCGCGGCGAACTCTCCGAGGCGGGGGCTGTCCTGTATGATCGGATGTTCACCATGGAGGCGTTCGCACGATCGGTTGGCTCGCTTTACGCCGAGCTGACACGCCGGGACGGGACGATGACACCATCAGTCTGGCCGCTCGAGGAAGGCGGACGATGATCCAGACCGCCGACGACATCGTTTGCAACACGATTATTCGCGCCGACATCTGCATTGTTGGTGGCGGTCCGGCCGGAATCACCCTGGCGTTGGAACTCGCGCAAACCGGCAAAAGCATTCTGTTGCTGGAATCCGGAGATTATGCGGCCAACGATGCTACTCAGACGCTGAATGCCGGTGAAGTGGTGAACCCCGCGCTGCATAGCCCGCCCGACAAATACCGTCAGCGCGTGCTGGGCGGCGGCACGTCGATTTGGGGCGGCCGTTGTGTGCCGTTCGATCCGATCGATTTCAAGATGCGGCCCTGGATCGCCCATTCGGGGTGGCCGATATCCTACGGCGATGTCGAACGTTACTATCCCGTCGCGAATACGCTGTGCGAGGCCGGGGAATACGAGTACGATGCACGCCTGGCCGCACCAGGCGGAATGCGGCCGCTTTTGCGTGGCTTTTCCCCGCGGCACTTCGATGTCAACGGCATCGAGCGTTTCAGTTGTCCGACCAATTTCGGTGAACGCTACAGAGCACGGCTGCATTCGGCAACGACTGTGCGGGTTTTGCTGCGGGCGGCAGTCACCGCTTTGCGGGCGTCTCGGGACGGCAGCCGGATCGACAGCATTGACGTCCGCAACAACCGGAACAACGGATTTTCGGTGGTGGCAGACCAGTTCGTGCTGGCCATGGGCGGGATCGAAACGTCCCGGCTGCTGCTGACATCGGATGACGTTCACTCCAACGGGATCGGCAACGCCAACGATTTGGTCGGCCGCTATTACATGACCCACGTCGCGGGCACGATCGGCAGGCTCCAAATCAATGGTGCGCGCGACACCGTCTGGCATGGCTACGACGTAGCGGCAGATGGGACATATTGCCGGCGGCGGATATCACTGCGCCCGGAAGTCCAGGCGTCGCTGGGACTGGGTAACGCCGTGTTCCGGCTTCATCACCCGCGGATCGCGGATCCGCGACATCGCACCGGACCATTGTCGGCGATCTTCCTGGCACAGCACTTCATCAGTTACGAGTATTCAAAACGGCTGGTTGCTGACGTCCCCCCTGACGCGATGACATGGTTGCGGCATGGATTGAATGCCGCCACGGATGCGTTCGCGACCATGGGTTTCCTAAAGCACTGGCTGCGGGACCGGATGTTGGCCGAGCGCAAATTTCCTTCGATCATTATTCGTCCTCGGACCAATGTGTTCAGTCTGGACTTCCATGCCGAACAAGTGCCCGACCCAAACAGCCGAATTAGCTTGGCCGACGAAAGAGACCGCTTCGGCAATCGGCGCGTGCGTGTTGACTGGCGCTACAGTCCTCGGGATGTGGAGACCGTGGCCAAGTCGTTCGAACTGCTGCGTCATGACCTAGCGGAAACGTCGACCGGTCAGCTAACGCTGGGGCCGGACGAGACTGACATCGAAGCGGTGGTGCGTCGTGACGGTGCCTATGGCGGACATCATATTGGCACAGCCCGGATGGGCGCGAGCGCGCAGTCCGGCGTGGTCGATCGCGACTGCAAGGTCTTTGGCGTGAACAATCTGTATCTGGCGAGCAGCGCGACCTTCCCCACATCCAGTCAGGCGAACCCCACGCTCACCATCGTCGCCATGGCGCTGCGCCTGGCCGGTCATCTCGGGCCCGTAGCGACGCGGGTGCCAACAGTGCATGCGACCGAACAACCCGTCACGGTGACTTAGCATGTGGGACGCCGTTCATCACTTTGCACGACTCGCCTGGAATCGGATATTCAGCGCCAACGGGGTCGAACTGCTGCTGCTTTGGGGGACGATCATCTTTGCGGCTGTTGTTACCTACATCAGGGCCAATCCGGGACACTGGTCATCGCGGGATTTCATGCGGCACGTTTTGCCCCCTGAGGTCGTCCGCCATCCGTCTGCACGAGCGGACTTTCTGTTCTGGCTGTCGCGGCGGATTTTCATGCCGCTGCTGGTCTTGCCATTGGTGATCTCCACCGTCACGGCGGGCCACTTCGCTTACTGGGTGCTGAGCAGCATCGTCGGTCCGCCAACGCATCGTGTCGAGCCGGCGGGGCCGATCATGCTGCTCGCATTTACTGTGTCGATGCTGATCGCTTACGACCTATCGTACTACCTTTATCACCGCATGCAGCATCGGATCCCGGTCCTGTGGGAACTACATAAGGTTCACCACTCCGCGCAGGTGATGATCGGGGTGACCAGAGAGCGCGTGCACCCAATCGATGAGATCATGAACCGTTGGTGGGACGGGGTGATACCGGGCCTTTGCTATGGGATCTGGTTGTTCTTTGCTTTCGACCCGGTGGAGCTGACCGTTTTCGGACTGAACGTCTATGCTCTGCGCACTACCATCCTGATGATGGACTTCGTCCGCCATACGCATTGGAAGTTGTCGTTTGGGCGGTATCTCGATGCGATATTACTGAGTCCTCACTACCATCAGTTGCATCACAGCGTTGCCCAGAAACATTGGGACAGGAATTTCGGCCTCGGCCTGAGTATCTGGGATCGGATGTTCGGCACCCTTGTTGTCCCGGAACCTGATGAAGACTTCGTCTTCGGGCTAACCGGAAACGAGCACGAGGAATATCAGTCACTCTACAGGCTGCATGTTGTTCCGTTGAAGAAAATTGCCAGCCGGATCCGCTTGATCGGGCCGCGGCGGGAAACAGTTCGTGTGCGCCATCATGCCGGAGAGACGGTTTGACCTTACGCATTGAGATTGTGACTGCCTCTGAGCGGTTTTCGGCCATTCAGCAGGCTTGGCGGCAGCTATGGGAGCGTTCCGGCGGCTTCATATTCCAGAGCTATGACTGGATTGCCGGATGGCTGTCCGCAGTGAGCGATCGGCGGGACATTAAGCTTCAGATCGCTGTCGCCTGGGATGGCGACACGCTGCGCGGGGCCATGCCGTGCGCCGTGCACCGCCGATCCGGACTGCGCGTGCTAACCTGGGCGGCGCAACTGTTCTCGGACTACTGTGATTGCCTGGTGGACCCCGACCGCAGATGGACCGAGGTGCTGCCGCCGCTCTGGGATGAACTGAACCACGCAGGCGGCTTCGACCTGATCAATTTGCAGCAGCTCCGACCCAATGCCGAATGCCGGGAGTTTCTTGACCGGCTTGCCACTGACGGCAGCCGGCTGCAATTCGGCGAGCGCAGCGAACGGTGCATGCGCATCGAAAACCGTTGGCCGGACGGGGAAGCGTTCTTCCGATCGCTCAATAAAAAGGGGCGCAACAACCACACCAGGGGAAAGCGCATCCTGGCGGAGCTGGGCGGTGATGTGAGCTTCCGCTGCGTCGAGCCAACCGCGGAAGCCCCCCCGCTGTTTGATGAGATCATGCGGCTGAAGACAATCTGGCTTCGCGCCAACGACCCCAATTCGCCCATCCTTGGTCCGGATGGTATCGTGCTGCGCGCGATTTTGGACAAGGCCTGGGAGTCGGGTCTTGCGCGGATTTTCCTCCTGGAATGCGGAGGCAAGATCGCGGCCGCGTCGGTCAATTTCGTCTACGCGGGGCGCATGGAAGCATATTTTACCGCCTATGATGCTTCGTTTGATCGTGCTTCCCCCGGAACCATTCTGATTGTCGAGTATGCGCGCTGGTCCTTCGATCGCAAGCTCGCGCACGTCGATTTCCTGCGCGGTGAGGAGGCCTTCAAGTTCAGAATGGCCAACGCCGAGACAATGCTGAGCAGCTTTTCCGGCGCCCGGACGCTCGTTGGACAGGTCGCGGTGTCGGGTCATCGCTGGCTGTCCCGGCGGCGACAGCGGCATGAGGTCGTCAGCGGCTCCCCGGATGATGAACTGGAGGCGGTTGGCTGACCGCCGGCCAAATTAGAGCATTGTTTTCAAGTCTGGTTTATGGTTCCGAAATCCGCTTCCGTGCGCGCTCTACAGTGTGGGGGGACTTCGGAACCACCACACTAGTGTCCGATCCAAAGAATGCTACCGCATTCAACAGTAACGACAGCCGAATAGACTGACCTGAATGTGGGCCGGTCACCAACTGATGCAACAGCTCTCAGCTACCACTGGTTGACAGAATGCGCGGTCCGCAACCCCCTGATCGGAAAGACCGCCCGCGGCAGACGAAGGCTCCCATCACAAGGACCTCATCGCCGATCTAAGTGCTTTTCTTACCGTTGCGATTATGGTCTTCTAACTCAGCGGCAGTATAACGTCGCTCCCGGAATGGACTTGGTTCTCGTAGCTTGTTTGTCGATGATGGTAAGAAAATGCGTACAGCAGACGCCGAAATCAAACCCATGGTCGTCCCTCGCGGATTTGTGAGGTACGAGGACGGGCCCGCCAGTTTCGTTGCTGACGACGCAGATCTTCCGCTAGCCAAGGTTCCGCACATCGTTTTGGCGACGACGGGCCAGCTACCCTCCACCGCTCGGTTAGCAATGGAATTACATGACGCCGGCGCGAAGGTCAGCTTGATCGCGCCGAAGAACCATCCGGCCTGGACGCTGAACCTGATTGCCCACCGATTGACCTATCGCGCTGCGGCACCGCGCCGCAGCCTGGAGACCGCAGCGCTTCGGATTAAGCCCGACGCCATAATACCCTGCGATGAGCGGACCGTACGCGACCTGCACGGATTGTGGCGGCGTACACGACACCCCCAGGTAAAGCAACTGATCGAACGGTCGACAGCGCCGGTGGAAAGTTTTTCAGTGGTTACATCGCGCGCGGCGCTTCTCGCGCTTGCGTTGCACGAGGGTGTCCGTGTCCCGCCCTCCATGCCGCTGCCAACCAAAGAGACGCTGGACCGCTGGGCTGAAACCCACGCCACACCGTTCGTGCTGAAGGCCGACGGCAGTTGGGCGGGCTTCGGGGTGCGGATCATCTCCAACGCCGCCAGCGCGAAGGACGCCTATACGCGGATGACGCAGCCAATCGGCGTGCGGCTGGCGCTGCGGGAGTCCTTGCTTGAGGGCAATCACTTTGACATTCGTGCCTGGTTGCTGCGGGAGCGGCGGGCGATGTCCGTCCAGGGCTATGTGGATGGCTGGCCCGCCAACATCGGCGTCGCATGCTGGCAGGGCGAAGTCCTGGCTGCGGTTTGCGCCGAGGCCGTCTCAACCACCTCCGCGACGGGTCCATCCACAATTGCTAGGATCATTACTAATACCGAAATGATTGACAGCGCCACTCGAATCGTCAAGGCATTGGGACTGTCCGGAATGATCGGTTTCGACTTCATGATCGAAGCCGCCACCGGGGCCGCCTATCTGATTGAAATGAACCCACGAAATACCCCGATCTGCGCCGTTCGCTTAGGCCCGGGCCGCGATCTGGCCGAGGCCCTGGTCGCTCGAATTGCCGGCCGACCAGTGCGGAATCGGCCGACGCGCACAGAGCGTGACATCATCGTATTCTTCCCTGACACCTGGCAGGAAGATCCATCAAGCTCGTTTCTTCACAGCGGCTATCACGACGTTCCCTGGGAGCAACCGGATCTCATGCGCAGGCTCATGCAGCCGGAGCGACGGGAACGCTACCGGGTCTGGCGGCTGCTCCGCCGGGTCTGGTTGGCCCTCCAAGCTCGGCGCAAGAGCACCCGATGATATCAAAGGCCCATCGCCCCGCTGAAGACAGTGGCTTGATGGTGCTCCGGCGTCAGTAGCCATTCTGATCGATTTCGGAATAAAGCCACGCTCCGCAACACTTCCGGTTGCTTGGGGACCGGCGTTCACGTGATGGTGACGCCATACGATCGGTGCTCGCCTCGATAGCGGCTATAATGCCATTCGCAGCCTCGTTCGTGGATTCGATGTTCTGATATGCGGCGGCCTCCGAATCTGATGAAGACGGTGACGGCGCCCGAACCGGTTCGAGCAACCGTCGAGGCGGGTCCGCCGGCCAATTATCTTGACCTCTACGGCCTGTCGAAACCCCCCTTCGGCGACGCGCTGGATAGCACCGGCTATATCCTTTTTCCACCTCACAGACGCCCGTTCGAATTGCTGATCGATCATATGCTGAACCGCAACGGCGTCGTTTTGCTGACCGGCGAGGAAGGCATCGGCAAGACCGAAACGCTGCGCTCCGCCACGGCGGTGGCAGCCGAGTCCGGCCTGCAAACCATCATGGTATCCCGGCCGCCGGAAGGCCGGATAAGCCTGGAGCAATTGAAATCGGCGTTCGACGGTGGGCCCGAAGCCTTCCATCAAGCCCCGCGCAAGGCGCTCCTGGTTGAAGACGTCGAGCTACTGCCGGACGATTGCCTGACCTTCCTGCTGTCTCTGGCACGAGAGACGCGAGATGAGCCTATCGTGTTGACTGGGTCCGGGGCGGATCTGTCGCGCCCGGACCTCGCCGAACTTGTCGGGTTGGCCCGAAACACCATTCGTTTGCTGCGGCTCGGTTCGGCCGAGATCCGTCAGTACATTGAACGATCGTTATGGATCGCCGGCGGGACGACACGCCGGCTGATCACGCCTGATGCCATGAAGCTGGTGATCGCCCGTTCGGGCGGTGTTCCCGGCACGGTCAATCGCGTGATGGAGGCCGTGCTGACGGCTGGCTTCGCCCGCGGTGATACCATGATCACGGCGAAGACGGTCGATTCCGTCCTTGGGCCACCCGCACCCCGGCCGAGGCCAAGAGCCGTCAAACGTGAACCCTCGAGCGTGACGTCCCATGCCCTGCAGATCGTCGCCGGGGGGTTGCTGGTGACCGGAGTGTCGGTGTTTCTTTATAAAGGGTTAAGCGGGATTTCCGAGCCGGCACCGCCAGCTCCGGCCAAGCCGGTTGGCGCCGTTCAAAGCCACCCGGAGCCGCCGCCCGCGAAGCCCGCCGACGCGTTACCGCCCGCGCTGATGACAGTGCTGATCAAGCGCGGCAACGAGTCGCTCGACCTGGGCGACATCGCCGCGGCGCGCCTGCTGTTCCAGCGTGCGGCCGAGGGTGGCAATGCGGCTGCCGCGACGGCCTTGGGGAAGACCTACGACCCCAACTTCGTAACTTCCCCGAGTTCTCGGGACCCGGCGCGGGCCGCCGAATGGTACCAGCGCGCCGTGGCGCTGGGCGATCCGGGCGCTGCCGATCTTCTGAAACGTATCGCGCCCCGCTGAGCGCTATGGATTGTTGAACTCGATGTCCTGAGCGCCTTGCCACAACACCATTTTTCCGAGAGTGGCCAGGTTTTCGTTGCCTTCGACAACAGTCAGAAAATGGTTGCCGGCCAACTGCCCCATCTTGCTGGCGAACCGGACGCCACCATAACCCAGCAGGATCTCGGTCTCCGAGATTCCGCCCGGGTACAGCAGAAACTGCCCCGGGGCAGGGTAGCTCGTGTGGTTCTCGAGCGGCAAACCCAGCTCGAGGTCACCTAGCGGAATCCAGCAGGCCTCGCCACTCCAGCGGACATGAATGATGCGTTCCCGGTATGGCAGTAGCGAGCGGAATTTCGCGCAGGTCTTCGGCGCGTGCTCGTCCTCGAACCTGGCCTTGAACGCGTAGGGTCCGGCGGTGACGTTGATCAGGCTCATCGGCGCTGTCGTAGTCAGACCAGAAACGCGCTGGCATCGAAACCGAACGGCACGTTTCCAGTGGGTTTGACGAGATCATAAGGTCCGCGCGCCAGGAACTGGCCGCTTCCCGGTTCGGCTTGTACTTTGCCATCCCTCATGACAACCTCGCCTCGACGGATCGTGGAAACCGGCCAGCCAGTCACCTCCAATCCTTCGTACGGCGTGTAGTCGATGATGTGCTGCATCAGGGTATTAGTGATGGTGACCCGCTTTTTCGCGTCCCACAGAACTATATCGGCGTCAGCACCCGGCATGATCGTGCCCTTGCGCGGATAAAGCCCAAACAGTCGTGCGGGGTTAGAAGCGGTCAGGCGCACGAAGGTGCAGGGGTCGATGCGGTCGTTCGACACACCCTCGCTGAACAGGATGGGCAGGCGCGCCGCAAGGCCCGGAACGCCGTTCGGAATATCCCGGAATGGGGCTTCGGCGCCGTGCACTCGTTTGCCGGCCGGCGTCTCGTAGCTCCAGCCGCTATGGTCGGAGGACGTAATGTCCAGCACGCCGTCCTGGATCATCTTCCACAGCCCCTCGCTGGCGGCGGCATCGCGCGGAGCTGGGCTGCACATGAATTTGGCACCCTCGAAGCCGGGGCGATCCATGTGCTGGGCCGAGAGGACGAAATACTGCGGGCAGGTCTCGCCCCAGACCTTCAGGCCACGGGCCTTGGCCCGAGCGACCTCCTCGGCGACTTCGGGGCAGGAGACGTGGAAAACCTGGATCGGTTGGTCGACCATTTCGGCCAAAGCGATCGCGCGATGGGTGGCTTCGCGCTCGATCATGCTGGGACGCGACCAGGCGTGGTATTTCGGCGCCGTGCGGTTGTCAGCCAGAAGAGCGGCGGTGCGCCAGTTGATTGCGTCGTAGTTTTCGCAGTGTACTGTGACGAAGGCGCCGTTGCGTCGCGCGGCGGCCAAGACGCGGATGAACTGGCGATCGTCGAGATGCAGCGGATCGTAGGTCAGGAACGCTTTCAGACTGCGGATGCCAGAGGCGACGACCTGCGGAATCTCGTTGAAGACGACCTCGTCCGTGGGGTCGGTGATAATCTGGTGGAACGTATAGTCGACCATCGCCTTGGCCGCGCGACGGCGGTATTCGGCCAGCGGTCCCAGGATGCCATGGCCCTTGAACTGGGTAGAAAAGGTAATGACACTGGTGGTGCCGCCGGCCAGCGCGGAGGTACTGCCGGTGGTCCAGGTCTCCTCGTCGGCACCACCGCCCCTTTGCAGTTGTTCAATATGACAGTGCGAATCGATGCCGCCGGGCATGACCAGCAGCCCGCCCGCGTCGATTGCCCGACCTCCGCGCAAGTTTTTGCCCACGGCGACGATCCGACCCTCGGTCACACCGACATCGGCCAGGAACATATCGGACGGTGTCACCACAGTGCCGCCGGCGATCACCAGATCATAGTCGGCCATAACAGACGCTCCCTTTACTCCGCGTGCAGTGCTTTCGCGGCCGCATTGTGTCGCCGAATCAGGGCTGCCAAGTCTAGCCCGGCGATCGCACCATCTTGCACCACCCAGCGTCCGGCGACCATGACGCGGTCGGCGTGATGAGCGCCACTGAGCACCAAGGCCGCGATCGGGTCCCGTGCGCCGGAGAAGCGCAATTCATCCAGCAAGAACAGCGCGAGGTCGGCTTGCGCCCCGACGGCGATGCGGCCAAGCTCAGGCCGGCCAATGCACGCCGCGGACCCGGCGGTGGCCCAGCGGATCGCGTCCTTGTGGCTGACTTTCGCAACACCATAACGGCTGCGTTGCAGCAGGAACGCCGCGCGGACTTCCTGCATCAGGTTCGAGGCATTGTTCGACGCCGATCCATCGACGCCAAGGCCGACATGCACACCAGCCCGCTCCATCTCGCACACGCGGCAGGTGCCGCTGCCAAGCATCTGGTTGCTGCACGGGCAGTGGGTCACGCAGGTGCCGGCTTTCGCTATGCGGGCGATTTCCGCCACGTCGAAGTGGACGCCGTGGGCGAGCCAGGTGCGGCCGCCCAACCAGCCGCATTGCTCCAGATAATCCAGCGGCCGGCAGCCGAATTTTGCCAAGCAGAAGGCTTCCTCATCCGCAGTTTCGGCCGAATGCGTATGCAGGCGGACGTTTTTCTGCTCCGCCAGGGCGGCGGTCGCCTTCATCAGCGAGGTGGTGACTGTGAACGGGGAGCACGGCGCCAACGCGACCTGCACCATGGCGCCTCGATCCGCGTCGTGGTGGCGCGCGATCAGACGTTCGCTGTCCGCCAGAATCGTACCCTCGTCCTGAACGACACTGTCCGGCGAAAGACCGCCGTCGCGCTGGGAAAGATTCATCGAACCGCGGGTGAGCACGACCCGGATTCCCAGGCGCCGCGCGGCCTCGATTTCGGTATCGATCGCGGTGTCCAGGCCGGCCGGGAAAACGTAGTGGTGGTCGGTGGTTGTGGTGCAGCCGGACAGTAGAAGCTCCGCCATCGCGACGGTGGCGGCGGCGTCGAGCTGATCAGGGGTCAGGCGGGCCCAGATCGGATAAAGCGCTTGCAGCCAGGGAAACAATTCCCGGTCCAGCGCGGCCGGGCTCGCGCGGGTCAATGTTTGATAAAAATGATGATGGGTGTTGATGAGGCCGGGGATCACGACGTGACGGCTGGCGTCGAACATGGTCGTGTCGGCGGTCGCAGGTTCGGCGCCGGCGGGTACGCACTCGATGATCTGGCCATCGCTGACGACGACGCCGCGGTCGGCGTTTTCAGCAAGAATTCCAAGCGGGTCCTTGATCCAGACCGCCGTCATGGTGCGTCGACCGCACTGACATGCGCGGCGACCACTCGCCAGCCGTCCGGCGTTCGCACCCAGGTCTGCATCTGCGGTCCGATCCGGCCGGGCGTGGTCTCAGGGTGGAACAGCGTGCTGGCGGTCGCAAAATCGTGGCCGTAAGTCGTAATGACCGTCCGCGACGTTGTCCTCGCCAGCCCGACCGGAGACCGAGCCGCTCGGAACGCACTAATTTTCTGAGTAGCCGTAGAGGGTTTCACCGATGCCATAGCGGATCGTGTTGGGGCTGTTCCAGAATAGCGCCCGCAACGCGTCGACGTCATTTGTCACCAGGGGCGGTCTCATAACGGGCGAAAGCGGCCTCGACCTCGGTCTTCACGGACGGGAGGTCGATCTCCATCGGTCAGACCGCCAGCGCGGGCGAAGGCGTACGCACGACGCCAGCGGCTTCCAGGGTCCGGGCGATGCGCAGCGCGAGGTCCTCGCGCCATGGGGCGGTGATAATCTGTACGCCGATCGGCAGACCGAGCGCGGTCGGCACCGGGACCGTAGCGACGGGCAGGCCGATGAAGGAGATCGGCTGGGTGTAGATACCAATGTTGGGACGCAGCGGCACCTCCTGGCCGTCCAGAACAAACGTCTTCTGACCGATCAAGGGGGCGACACACGGGGTCGCGGGGGCCAGGATCGCGTCGACGCGCTGAAACAGGCCTAGCACTTCGTCACGGAACCAGCGGCGAAATTTTTGTGCCTGCACCACCGCGGCAGCCGGCACCAGGGCACCGGCAATCAATCGGTCGCGCACGTCAGCATCGAAATCGTCGGGTCGGTTGCGCAGCCGTTGGGTGTGCAATGCGGCGCCCTCGGTCGTCGTGATGACATAGGCGGCGCTGCGAGCCAGCGACGCCTGCGCTATGGTGATCGTTTCGCTCGTGCCGAGGGCGGCAGCAACCAACTCCAACGCGGCCAATGCTTCGGGCGACGCGCCCGCGCGAAAGTATCCGTCGGCTGAGGCGATGCGCAGGCCGGCAGCGCCGCCATTCAGCGTTTCGGACACTGGTTCGGCGGGCCGATCGACACAAACCGGATCGCCCGCGTCGTATCCCTGCATCGCATCATAGGCCGTAGCCAGATCGGCGGTGGATCGGGCCATCGGACCCAGATGATCCAGCGACGATACGAACGGAAAAGTGCCAGTTCGGGTCAGCCGTCCATAGGTTGGTTTCAGCCCGAACAAGCCACAGAATGACGAGGGCACACGGATCGACCCGTTGGTGTCGGATCCCAACGCCAGCGGCACCAACCCGCCGCCAACGGCGCTGCCCGACCCGCCGGAGGACCCGCCCGACATGCGGGCCGTGTCGAAAGGATTGCGTGAAGGACCATAATGGACGTTCTCGCCGGTAAAATCGTAGGCGTATTCGCCCATGTTCAATGCGCCGACCAGGATCGCCCCGGCCGCTTCAAGGCGAGTGACTAGTGGCGCATCATCGGTCGCGGGTGGGTCGTCGCGGTTGATCTTCGATCCGGCCAAGGTCGGCAAGCCTGCAATATCGATCAGGTTCTTCACCGCGAATGGCACGCCCGCCAAGGGTCCTGGCCGCGACCCGGCGGCGATCGCCGCATCCAGCGCGGCCGCCTTGGCGTGCGCCCGCCCGGCCACGACGTTGGTAAAGGCCTTCAAGGCTGGATTGAGCCGTTCGATTCGGTCCAGGCAGGCCGCTACAATATCCGCGGCACGTGCTTGGCCGGACTGGACCGTGGCGGCGATTTCGGTCGCGGTCGTCATGCGCGGAACACGGGTGCCGGGTCAAGATGATCCTCGAGCGGCGCTTCCAGCAGAATGGCCGCGTGGCTGAGCGAGATTGCCAGATGCATCCGCACCGCCGGCCGCCACTCGGGTTTCATGTCGAGCCCGAGAGCTGCGGTGCCGGCATCAATCATTGCGTCCAAAGCCCGTTCGTCCATCGTCAAGCTCCAGATCGCAGCCAGGCACGCCAGCCGCCAAGATGAGTGATGTCGGTCGCATCCAAGGCGCCGATGGACTCTGCCAGGAATCCGAGGCAGGGGCCATCCTCGAGGTTTACTGTGCCGAAGCCCAGCGGCGGCGGCACTTGCGCAAGCAGCGCGCCCATCGCAGTGGTCGGAAGCGCCCAGACTTCTCCGGCGATCGCCGCCCCATCCGCCGCGCGGATCATGCCGGGACGGTTGCCCAGGGCAAACAGGCGATAGCCTGCTTGGGTGCGCGCTTCGCCCACGAACCGGGCACCGAGTGCGGTGATCTGCGTGTTCAGCGGCAGGCCGGCCATGTGGGCGCCGATGCAAAACAGCGTTGTCTCGTCCGCCTGCAGCGCGTCGGGTTCGGCGGCTGGCGGAAGAGGCTGACTGGTGGCACCGACAGTGGTGGCGAAGCGTCGGTGCAACCTGTCGGCCAGCGGGGCGAGGCGGCCCTCGGACCAGGCGGGACCCAGCAGGATCATTCCAGGTGGGACGGCGAAGGCGGCCAGGTCGCACAGGTTGGCAAAATTAGTGAAGGTGCCGAGGCGGCGGTTGGGGCCGAACGGATCGGCGGCGACCTCGGCCAGGCTGGGACAGAACGGCGCGGCGGGCAGCAGCAGCGCGTCGTATTGCGCGAACAGCAGCGCGGCCTGCCGGCGGGCCTGCTGCAACAGATGGAAAGCGTCGAAGGCATCCACGGTGCGCCGGTGCAGGCCAAGTTGCAGAATGGACCGTGTGACCGGGTGCAGGATGTCGGGAGTGTTCTCCACCACGGTCCGCAGGGCGGCTGTGCGTTCGGACACCCACGGACCTTCATACAGAAGATCGGCGACTTCCAGGAACAGCGCCACATCGACCGGCTCGGCGTTCAGGAACGATGCCGCGCCCCGGTAAGCCGCGGCGATATCAGGCTCGCAAAGCGACGCGACGTCGCCCGTCGCCACGCGCGCCGCGAACAATGCCGGTCGCCGCAGATGTGCAAACGGCGGGCGGCGGGCGTAGGGGTCCGCGGGGTCGAAACCGGCGATGATACGCTGCACCATCATGGCTTCGTCCACCGACCGTGCGAACACCGATATCGTATCGATCGAGCGGCAGGCCGGGACCATGCCTCGTGCCGGGATACTTCCGATCGTCGGTTTCAGGCCGACTATGTTGCCGAACGCGGCCGGCACGCGACCCGATCCGGCGGTGTCGGTGCCCAGGGCAAACGGCACGATTCCGGCGGCGACCGCGCAGGCTGATCCCGAGGAAGAGCCGCCGGGTACCAGCGCCGCGTCGAAAACGTTGCGAGGAACGCCGTAGGGGCTGCGCGTGCCGACCAAGCCGGTTGCGAACTGATCCAGGTTGGTCTTGCCAACCAGCACCGCGCCCGCTTCCAGTAGACGGCGCACGGCGGGGGCATCCGCGTCGGGGGTGCTGGCGAAGCCTGGGCATGCGGCGGTGGTCGGCATGCCGGCAACGTCGATATTGTCCTTGACCGCGAAGGGCACCCCCCACAGGGGCCGATCGCGACAGCCCTCGGCCTCGCGCGCCGCCGCATCGGCCAGGATCTCAACGTCGGGCCGCCGAAAGATCCAGATCGCCGCATCAGCATGGGCACGGTCGGCGGCCAGTGCCGCCTCCGCCATTTCTACAGGCGTCAAACGACCCGCCGCGGACAGTCACTGCGCCGCTGCGACCGGCAATGGCTGGGTTCGGTCCGCTCGATGGTCATACGGTGCTCTGGTACGATCCGGCCGGGACTGGGAGACATGACTTGCGGGTCACTACGGGTTTGCGCTCAGTGAGGCACTCCTGTTTGCTGCCTAACCCAGCCCTGAACCGGGCGTCAGAGCAGGCGGCCGTAGCGTCGCAAGAATGAGGCCAGACACGCCGGCACGTCAGTACTGGATCTTGTCCGGCTTGCGCTCCCATTCCTCGAAGGCGCCCCAGCCCTCGTCGCGCAGCAGCGGCTCGATCGGGATCGCGCGCTGTTCCAAGGGCAGCGCGATCTCGCGATACAGAAAATCGTCGCGGAAGCCGATTTTCGCGGCGTCGTGTCGATCGTTTGCGTAGTAGATGTGACCAAGCCGAGCCCAGTAGATCGCGCTGAGGCACATCGGACAGGGCTCGCAACTGGTGTAGATCTCGCACCCGGTCAGATCAAAGGTTCCCAGCGCCTGGCAGGCGCGCCGCACCGCGACGACCTCGGCATGCGCGGTAGGATCGTTGGCGGAGATGACTTGATTGGAGCCCTCAGCTACGATTTTGCCGTCTTTCACGATCACCGCGCCGAACGGCCCGCCGCGACCCGACCGCATCATTTCCAGCGACAGTTCGATCGCCCGCCGCATGTGGTCCGCCTCGGCCATCAGTCTCGCTCTCTTCGTCGTCTGCAAGGCCAGCTAGCGTCAGGCTCGATCGCCAGGTCAAGGGCGAAACGCGGCCCCTGCTCCGTAGACTGGAAGCCTAAGGTTTCATCATGGAATGGACGATAAACTGGTTTGTGATCGATTGATGGGCAGATTGCCATCCATTCGCATGACTTCAATTCAACCCGCCTACGATGGGTAGGTAAAACGCGTAGTGGTTGCTCACGATGGTAAAGACGACGGCGCAGCGTCAGACAGTTGTTGTGCACCGACCGGGGGTTCGGCGTAGGTCGGCGTCAAGCGCGGATGAGATAGAACGAGGAGCCGATCCAGGCGATCCCGGCGCTAATGTGCGTCCAACGGGCCAACAGGCTGATCCAGCGTATCGATAACCGGCGGTTTCCCAACCAGGCACGCGGCGGTAAGTTCGCGGCGTTCCCGAGGACCGCCTCGATCACCCTATCAGAAGTGGTATTCCACACCAATCGTCGGGGCGACGACCTGCTGAGACCCCGAAACTTTGGTGTGGTCGTTGCCGAACTTGTTCTGCCAGATTTCGACGGCCAGATAGACGTCGGGCTTGGGCAGCCCGGTGAAGGCCAGCGGATTCAGCCATACCAGTTCGAATTCGACTGCCGGATCGAAGCTGACCGGTCCACCATGGACGAAGCAGGCGCTGGGGCAGTCCGAAAAGCCGTTGTTATTCCATTCCTTCGATATATGGACGCCGATCCTCAGGAACCCGTGAGCCGGCAGGTCAACGTGGAGATTCGGCCCGGCCCACAAGCAGCTTCTTGTTCGGTGCGAACTGGGTATTTTCCCCTTCGGCATCACCGCCGATCTCGAAGTAGATCGCCGAGAAGGGCCCGATCTTGGTGTTGATGCCGAAAATCTTGTCCGGAATGAGTTGGCCGCAGTAGATCGTATAGAACTCGGTGGAACCGCCCGCTGAATTGGCCGGTTCATTCGCGTTGGAGAACAGCACGTCCAAGTTGAAGAAGTTTGAACCATAGTCCCAGACATCGAAGTGCTCCACGTTCACGATAATCTTGTTGACGTCCCGACTGCCTTTTCCCCCGCCGGTATTGGCAACGAACGCACTGTCACGCCCATCGACGCATCGCTAAAGCCTTGAGCCTGCGCCTGGTAGCCGTTACCGCCAGAGCCGCCGCGAATAGTAAGTATCGTAACTTCATACCTCGTCCTTCTTGTCCAGCCCGGCTCGGTCGGCCCCCAGCGGACTGCGACGCGCGCGGTCGCGCCGGATCGGCGCCGGTATCGGCGATCCGGGCCCATGCGGCCGTATCCTGACCCGAGGCGAACCGGGGTGGGAGATCATTCCGGATCTGGCGGCCCTACCCGGGGAGGTCGTCATCGACAAGCCAGGTAAAGGCAGTTTCTACGCCACTGATCTTGAATTGGTGCTGCGCACGCGCGGGATTGCCAATATCATCCTGACTGGGATCACCACCGATGTCTGCGTCCACACCACGATGCGAGACGCGAACGATCGTGGCTTCGAATGCCTGCTGCTGTCGGACTGCTGTGGCGCCACCGATGCGGGCAATCACGCTGCCGCGCTCACATGATCAGAATGCAGGGCGGCGTGTTTGGCGCTGTCAGCGACAGCAAGACGTTGCCGGCCGGATTGCCATGACCTCCACGACTGAAAGCCGAGCCATCGGCGTCGAGGCGGTCGGCGTCGGCAAGCATTTTGGCAGTTTTCATGCGCTATCAGACGTGTCGCTGAAGGTCAGGCCGAGCACGGTGCACGGTCTTCTCGGCGAAAACGGGGCGGGAAAATCCACACTGGTTAAATGCCTCTTGGGGTACTATCGAGCGGATGAGGGTGGTTTCATTGTTGACGGCCGAGAGGCGACGATCGAGCGGCCCTCCGATGCCGATGCGCTGGGCCTCGGCATGGTCTATCAGCATTTTACCCTGGTTCCGTCGATGACGGTGGCGGAGACCTGGTCATGTCGCGGCGGAATGTTCCAACCGTCATCAACTGGCGCGAAAAAATCGCCGGCCTGAAGCAGTTCATGGAACGCATGCCGTTCAAGGTCCCACTGGAGGTCGAGGTCGGCAGCCTTGCCGCGGGCGAGCGGCAAAAAGCCGAAATCGTCAAACAGCTTTATCTGGAACGAAAGTTCCTGGTGCTAGACGAGCCAACCTCCGTGCTGACACCCCAGGAAGCCATCGAGATGCTCGGTCTGATTCGCGGGCTGGCGCACTCTGGCGCATTGACGATCGTTATTATCGCGCACAAACTAAAGGAAGTCGCCGCGTTCGTCGACGAGGTCACCGTGCTGCGGCGTGGTCGGATGGCCGGGACCGGCGCGGTAAAGGATCTGGGTCCGGCGGATCTGACGGCAATGATGATCGGCGAACCGCAAGCCCCGAAGAACCCCGAGCGGAAGAGTAAGCCGTCCGGCGAGACGCGGCTGGCCGTCTCCGCGCTGCGCACCGCTGAAGATAGCGGACGCAAAGGCCTGTCGATCGATTTGATTGAGGTCCATGCAAATGAAATCGTCGGTATCGCCGGCGTTTCCGGCAACGGGCAGAAGGACCTTGTGGAAGTCCTGGGCGGCCAGAGGGCGATGGAATCCGGCCGGATCATGGTCGACGGTGCGCCTTATGACGCCAGCCGCGAACAGTCCCGGGCGCACGATGTGCGCGTGCTGCCGGAAGAGCCGTTGCGCAACAGCTGCGTGCCGCCGATGACGGTGGTCGACAATCTTAATCTGCGCAGCTTCGATCTTGGGGCCAAGAAAGTCCGCCGTAGCTGGTTGGACCGGACGGGGATGGCGTTGCGCGCAAAGGAGATGATCGCGGCGTACGGGATCCGCGCACCCTCGCCTCAGGCACCGATTGGCGTCCTGTCGGGCGGGAACGTGCAACGCTGTGTCCTGGCGCGGGAGCTGGACGGCGACGTGCGACTGCTGATCGTCGCCAACCCTGCTTCGGGCTGGATGTAAAGGCGGTCGCAGAAACGCGGGGGCGGATCATGGCGGCCCGCAATGCGGGCACCGCGGTGCTGCTGATTTCCGAGGACCTGGACGAAATCCTTGAACTCTCGGACCGGATCGTTGTCATGCACGACGGCCGGGTTGCCCACGGACTGCCGGCCGAAGCCGCTGACCCACAAGAGATCGGCCGCCACATGCTCGGACACCACTGATGCCGTCGGCCAGGCCACCCAACCCAGGCGCGGGTGGATGGCCCGACCAGGCTACATATTTGCGATGACCGCGTTGGTGCCGTCCATCTTGGTCAGCGTGACCGAGAAGTTTTCATTGTAGGTAAATGCCTGGTCCTGCAGGAAGCTGAGCGCTACGGCCTCGCCCAGCAGCAGCGAATAGTCCGTATCGCTTCGCCAATGGATCCCGGCATGAATGCCATGGCCAAATGAGATATTATGCGCAAGCTTGTGCAACTCGCCATTGACGGTCAGGGCCGGCCCACCATACGGCAACAGCGACAGGCCATCCGCCGCCGGCATCACCGGGTTCGGGACTGTCGCCGTTCCGTCGAAGAAAAATTTGAGGACGGTTATGCACGCGCCGGCGACGGTGCCGTGGCCAGTCGGATACGCCGGATGCGCCGGCGACCCTTCCGGGAACGCCTGGGACAACAAGTATGTGCCGTATTTCTGCTGACTTTGTTCCAGCGCCTCGGAGTTCAGCACGATCGGATCGACCTTTGCATCGACAGATCCAATTCCGCTTTTCATCAGATGAACGATGCCACCGCCGGATTCCGGCCGGTGACGAAGATGCACGACCCACTTCTGATACCAGACGGCGTTGATCGCGGCGCGTGCCACGTAGCCGAGTGTGGCCGCGATATCGGGGCCGCCGAAGGTGCCGAAGGGCTGCTGCTTCTTGAATGCCAGGTAGGGGTTGCCAGGATTGGTCCGGATGCCGAGCGTATTCATCGCCAGATACGCGACGAAGTAGGCCTGATAAAGCTCGTCTGAGTGGGTGAACGTTGCGACCGCGCGTCCGTTGTGCATGAAGCGACGTTGAGTTTCAACCTCCGGCGGAATGAGCGGTTGCACGCCATTCTGCACGGCAGCCCAGGTATCGAAGTTGGTCATGTAGTCTACATTAGCAGCGAACGACGCGATTCTTTGATCGACTGGCTGGGCGCCCAGAGTTGTGGGCTGGATACAGAATTGCGACAGGTATGGACCGTCGGTTTCACCGGCGAAGAACCGCCTTTTGGGAGAACCGGTGGTCAGTCCACCCCGGAACAGAACTTTGGTCGTAACTTTTCCGCTGGAATCGCGCGGACCGGCATACGAGGCCAAGCCGTCCAATTCAGCTGCTGCCGCCAGGGCAACTGGATTCGAGTCGTATTCGCTGAAGGGTACATCACGCAGAAGCGACGCCCAGTACAGCTCCACGAGTTCTGTCGCGTATTCCTTGCTGGCAACCGCCGGTGGAACCGGCACCACGCTGTCGCCGAACGTTTCTGAGTCCGCTCCGACCAGGGTTCCGGCGAAGGCGCCTTGCGGACCATTCAACTTTCGCTCGTCTCCCAGCATCAGGGCGGCGTTCTCGAAGTCGGCGGTTCCTGGGGTGTTGCCGTCGCTGCTGCCGAGCGCCTGACGAAAGGCCACGAAGGTCGCGGGATCGACCACGCCGGGCGCGATCTGCTTTAACGTCTTAGTATAGGTCCCGGATCTATCGGCGTATCTTGTCTCATCTCCATTGGTCGTGTGCGCAAGAGCAGCGGTACTTGCAGCCCGAGCGGTGGCGTCACCGAAGCGAAGTATAAACGCATTCAACCCACGCTGATCAGTCACGCCCGGCGGCAGGCAGCCAGCCGATGGCTGAGGCAACTTGGTCAGATTCGACACTGGTTTGCTCCTCTTTGAAGTTGGGACAGCTATTGCAGAGAGCTTGAAGCCTCGGACCTGGGGTATGCACCGGCACCAAAAGCGCACGCGGGCATATTCGCTGTTAATTGGTATTGATTGGTATTGATTGGCGGCTCATCCACGCAGTTGCTTGGATTTTGTTTCCTTCAAACATAGCGAGAGACACAGACGGTCGCTAAATCAATCAATACTTCTCGTAAGAAGCCTGATTGAATCTGCCGTCTTCTACTTTGTCAGGAAACCCGGAGGACGCCGGCGCCAAACATTGGGATGTTCGGACGCAAATGCTAAATGTCACCACTCGCTCGGCGTGTCAATAACTATATAACTGTCGATCATGATAACCGTCGATCATGCCTGCGTCAGAGGCGCCAGCAGTGTCGCTAGCTCGTCAAGCTGTCCGGTTTTCGTAGCTCATGATCTGTCCGCTTGGTTCTTGTTCTGGTCCGGGGCATGCCCCGGATCAGAACGGCCGCGATGGAAGCGTGTCATGCGGCCTGCCGCGTGGGCGCGATAAGGGTGCCCTTTGCATCGTAATCACCCAGCCGGTGCGGTCCCCACAACACCGCCAGCGAGCCATCCGGATAGGCATGGACTTTCACCGTCGTTTTGGCGAAATGGCGCCGCATCCGGCTCGGTGGCAGTTGCAGGCTCAATCCTTGCCATTTCACCGTGTTATCGCTGCCCACCGTTCGTTCCTCCTGCACGCACAAAATTTCCCGCCCTGCCCCAGCCCTATCCGCAACGAACGCCGATCCGTCCTGTTCCGCGCCGACCGCGAATCGGGCGTTGTAATCGGCGATGAAGGTGTCCCGAAGCCAGGCGTTGGCAGTCTCAAGCGTGGCGATTCCGGCTAGCTGGAATTCTTTGGGCAAGCGATCCTGCAACGTCAGGAACGCCCGCTCCGAACGGCCACGCGCCTGCGGGAGTAGGCCGCGATGTGCTCGGTGCCGAGTTGGCTCAACGCACGCCCGATCTGCGTCAGCATCGTCTTTGAGACCTTGCCGCCCGCCTCGGGCGTCATGAAGTAATGGCTGCCGCGATCGGTGTAGAGCGAGCCGAACAGGCCGTGCCTGGCCACCACCTCGCGAAGCCCTTGGAAACTGGAGGCGGTGCCTTCCTGGTCGACGAGCAAGGCCGAATAGAGCGCGCTGGTGGCGTCCTCCATGGTGACCACCAGGTCATACTTGCGCTCATCGCC